>DPSW01000217.1:1319-7885 GCA_003527145.1 Clostridiaceae bacterium
GTCCAACAACGGACATGGGCGAAGATGGTTCTTGTTGAAGGGCTGGCCTTTTCGGTACTCCACGAACAGTGGGGATTTGAGAGCCTCCATCAGAGAAACTTCCTTTATATTCACATTGGAATAATGTATAAATGCGCAGGGTTCCACATCACCGTTTGCATTTATGTGCAGATAATTACGNNAGCCTTCAACATATTCTCCGTCGTTCCAGAAATCCAATAAAAATATTGGTTTTTCATTTCTGAAGCGGCGCACCTGATGATACATGTACTCTCTTTGTTCATCTGTAGCCATAAGGTCAATGGGAGCACCATTGCCGATGGGCATATAGGTGAAATACCAGCAGAATTTTGCACCGTTTTTTATCATCGCATCGATATACTCGTCGCTTCCCACCTCATTTACATTCTTTGATGTATAGCAGGAGGAAATGCCGAAGGGGAGCTTGCGCTCTTTCAGTGTTTCCATGGCTTTTATAACTTGATTGTAGGTTCCTTTCCCGCGACGGCTGTCGGTAGCTTCTTCAAAACCTTCGATGCTGATGGCGGGAACAAAGTTATGCACCCTCTTCATTTCGTCTGCAAAATCCTCATCTATGAGGGTGCCGTTTGTAAATGCAAGAAAGACACATTCATTATGCTTTTCACACAATGTGATTATATCCTTTTTGCGAACCAGAGGCTCGCCCCCTGAGTAGATATACATATATATGCCAAGTTCCTTACCTTGCTCAATAATTCTATTCAGCGTCTCAAGACTCATATTCAGCTTATCGCCATATTCTGCCGCCCAGCAGCCGGTGCACCTCAGATTGCAGGCTGAAGTGGGATCCATGAGTATTGCCCACGGGACATTGCAATCTTCTTTTTGGGCTATGTCAAGTTGCTTCTTCCTTCCGAGAATGGCGGCGTTAACCAAGAAGTTTTTCATAAACATGCATCTTGTCTCTTCATCCAAATCCGTATAAATGCTTTTAAGATATACATTCCAATTATTGTCGGGATCTGCTATGATCTCTCTGACAGCCCTGTAAGCGCCCGAGTATAAGCCTGCCTTGTCGAAACGCTCCAGCCAATCAAGCACCTTCGGAATGTTGTTTTCATAATCGGAATCCATATAGGCAAGCACTTTGTTCAAACCGTAAGATTCAACCTTTTCCTTTAGAGTTTTCATTGTTTACGACCTCCATATTTATTTACTTAACCCATTATCCATTCTGATACATCCCAGTTATATAAAGTTCAAGCAATATCCTGTCTAAAATAATATATTACAATTAGGCAGTTATAATGACATGTTGAAGCATACTCAGCCGCAACAATTTCTCACAGCTTTACANNGTTGTAAGATTATAATTAACCAATAGTCCTGTCTAAGTGTCCAAATTTTACACAATAAATCAATAATGTTGGGTTTTTAGACAAATTTAACGAATTGTCCATATATGGAGTGATGATAAATGGCAAAGCCTGAACTTACCAAATTATTAATAGCGCAAACACTGAAGGAGCTCATGATACGTACTCCTCTCGATAAGATAAGCGTTCGAGATATTGTAGAAGCATGCGGCATTAATCGAAAAACATTTTACTATCACTTTCATGATAAGCAAGCGCTGATCTGTTGGATTTTTGACAGTGAATTCGCAAGCCTGACTGATTTGAATAAGGACAATACGGTTATAGATGATCTGGTTGAACATCTTTATCAAAATAAGGATTTTTATATTGCCGCTCTTACATCAGATGTGCAGAACAATCTAAGAGAGCATCTGTTCAAGATTGCCTATGATATAATAATGATGAAAATATCATCGATCATCGGAGCACGTAAGATGGCATCCGGCGATATGCATATGATTGCAAGTTATTTTACCAACGCTACTATCGGATGCATCACTCAATGGGCAAAAGAAGGTATGAAAACACCTCCTGATGAATATGATTTTCTTTTTTATCCTATGACTGAGGAATGCCTTGAATTTGTCATTGAAAAATATTTTAAGAAATGATTACGCTTTATACGTTTATGCTTACAAATTTAAAGTTGTTTACATCAAAAAGGCCTAAATCCGTCAGCTTTATCTCAGGTATTACAGGCAATGCCAAAAAAGACAATGTCATGGATGGATCATAATCCTTATTGACTCCCATTTTATAAGCCGTCTCGATAAGATCTGCTAAAATGCTCTGCACTTTCTCTATAGGGCTGTCGCTCATCAGGCCTGCTATGGGCAAGCTCAGATATTTGATTATTTCTCCTCCGGAAGCAATGGCGACACCGCCGCCAATCTCTTCAAGCTTTTCTACGGCTCTTTTCATATCCCTGTCGTTGTCGCCGATCACTACTATATTATGAGAGTCATGAGCGACAGAAGAAGCTATGGCACCATCCTTAAGCCCTAATCCCAAAACAAGCCCCAAGCCTATGTTGCCGGTAGCATTGTGTCTTTCAATNNTAACGGCAATCTTGAGCAGTTCTTCTCCGTCTTTGGAATAATATTTGCCATCAGTTTTTACTACCTTACTGATCAATGTTTTTGTTACTAAAGAGTTCGGAACCAAGCCGATTATTCTCAATTGTCCGTGATCATTCTTAATCTGGAAGCTATCTTCCTCCAACTCTTTAATATTTACTGAATTGCGCATCTTTGAGTCGTTTATAGAAAATATATCGAATAGAGCCTCATTATTTTCAGCTATCAGCTTACCGTTTTTATAGACTTGGTATATATCTATGCTTTTTAAGTCATTTAGAATCAGCAGATCTGCTTTATATCCCGGAGCTATGCCTCCTACTCTATGCAAATTATAGCAACGGGCAACATTGATGGTAGCCATTTGAACAGCTGTAACAGGATCAACACCATTTTTTATTGCCAACCTCACATTGTTGTCGATATGTCCCTGCTTCAAAATATCTTCCGGATGGCGGTCATCAGTGCAGAACATGCACCTGCTTATACTGCTGTTATTCAGAGCGGGAAGCAAGTCTACCAAATTTTTTGCCGCTGAACCTTCCCTAAGCATTATATGCATTCCCAGCCTTAACCTCTCTACTGCTTCTTCCGGGGTCGTGCATTCATGCTCTGTTCTTACGCCAGAAGCTGCATAGGCATTTATTGCCCTGCCGCTTAAGCCGGGTCCGTGGCCGTCAACAAACTTGCCGGAATTCTGACATAGAACTATTTTATTTATAATCGTTTTTTCGCAGTTTATAACATTTTCAAAATCCATAAGCTCCCCTAAGCCCAATACTCTGGGATGATTTATAAGCTCCAGCAGGTCCTCGGCTTTAAGTATGCTGCCTGAATTTTCAAAGGGTGTGGCAGGCACACATGACGGCAGCATTATATACACATCGATGGGCAGGTTTTCGGTGCCCTCCAGCATATATTTTATTCCTGCTATTCCCTTGACATTTGCAATTTCATGAGGGTCGGCTATTATTCCTGTGGTGCCCCTTACGGTAACTGCCCTTGCAAATTCTCCCGGGGTGACCATAGTGGATTCTATATGCATATGTGAATCTATAAAGCCCGGGCATAGAAATTTGCCCTCCNNTATATCCATCATGTACTGCTACATCAGCCTTTATTATTTCTCCTGTAAACACATTTACTATATTGATATTTTTAAATACGATCTGAGCCTTGGCTCTTCCGGCTGCTACATCTATCAGCGCAGTTATTATCTCTCTCATCAAAGCCTGCCTCCCTTCAATTTTTCTTAAAATTTTGTACTGATTCTTGAATTTTCTTTACGATATATTCCGGACTTGCAGGAAGCTTTGTGATCCTTATGCCCGCCGCATCATATACGGCATTTAGTATTGCAGGCATTGCAGCAAGCATGACAGGCTCGCCGATGCCTTTGGCGCCGTAGGGTCCGGTTGATTCGACCTCTTCCACAATAATACTGCTGATATCCGGCATATCCATAGAGGTGGGGATGATATATTTTGAAAAATTATTGTTTTTAATGATGCCGCAGCTTAGGTTCAAATCCTCATAAAGTGCCCAGCCCATACCCATGGCAAAGCCTCCTTCTATTTGCCCTTCGATCAGCAGAGGATTGATGGCTTTACCCACATCTTGCNNGGTATCGACCTCCACCTCAGCCCCATAGCAGGAAAATGTATAAGGCCAGTAAGGATCGCCCAGCCCATTTTCTTCATTCATGGCATATGTACGGGCTGTAAAGGAATCTCTGGCTTTCAGAGCTATCCCCTCTGCGTTGGCAGCCTCATATATATCTTTTAGATTCAGTTTTTTAACCGGCATTCCCTTTAAGCTTATATACCGCTCTTCAATTTCCTTGATCATTTCCTTCAGCCTCATACATGCCAGCCGTACACCATTGCCTGTATTATAAGTCTGCCGGCTTGCCGCTGCTGTTCCGGCGTCCGGGGTGCAGCAAGTATCTTCGCTGATGAGGACTATGCTTTCCAATCCGACTCCCATCGCCTCCGCTGCAATTTGAGCCAATACGGTTTTGGCACCCTGGCCTACTTCTGTAGCTCCGGTGTATACCAGTATCCTCCCTTGCTCATCCACTTCTGCTTCGCAGATAGAAACATCAGGAAACCCATTGCCATAGCCGGTTCCATAAAATGTTGCGCCTATGCCCTTGCCTCTTTTTTTCATGTTCTCACCCCCGAAGATACGTTGTAGCCTATTTTCTCTGCCGCTTTTTTTATCACTATCTCCAATGGCACCGACTCCTCCAATATCTGGCCGGTAGCTGTTCTGCTTCCTAGCTTGAAGCAGTTTCTTAGTCTCAAATCCACAGGGCTTATGTTTATTCTTCTTGCTATTTCGTCTATCTGCTGTTCATAAGCCATAGCTACCTGAGCAGCGCCAAATCCCCTCATGGCTCCTGTGAATGGATTATTCGTATATACTGCATAGCAATCAATTTTCACATTGGGTACCATGTAGGGGCCGGTTGCATGGACTCCGGCTTTTCTCAATACATTTATAGCCCAGGATGCATGGGCGCCCGAATCTCCGATTATTTCGGCCTCCATTGCCATTAAGGTTCCGTCCTTTTTTGCTCCTGTTTTATAGCGCATGTGAAAGGGATGTCTCTTGGAATGGGCTATAAAGGATTCCTCCCTTGAGTATATGGTTTTTACGGGCCTTTTAAGCTTATATGCAGCCAGAGCCAAATGGATCTGCAGCGTAATATCCTCCCTGCCTCCGAAGGCTCCTCCCACTGCTGATGTCATCACCCTTATTTTTTCCTGAGGAAGGTTCAGCACCTGAGCAATCTCATCCCTGTCATAATGGGGATATTGAGTTGCAACGATAAGGCTGAGGCTGCCATTTTCATCGATATATGCTACGCCTGCCTCCGGCTGCAGGAAACCATGCTCTGCCATTGAAGATTCATAATTATTTTCTATTATTATATCAGAATTTTTGAAGCCTCGTTCTATATCTCCATTTCTTAATTTAAAATGAAATATCAGATTTTCTTTATCGTCATGGACTCTTGGCGCATCATCCTTCATGGCTTCCACCGGGTCAAATACGGCAGGCAGCTCTTTATATTCTATATTTACCGATTTTGCAGCTTCTTTGGCTGCTTCATAGCTTTCAGCCACTATAAAAGCTATGGGCTCGCCGATCCTTCTCACTCTTTTTGAACAGAATACTTCATGGTCTTTGATAATAACGCCATGATGGTTATTGCCCGATACATCCTCAGCAGTAAAAACATGCAGCACCTCCGGATGCTTTTGGGCTTCGCTTTTATCCACCTTGATCTCTCCACAGGGAATGGAAGATCTTAATGTATATCCATAGGCCATGTTATCCATATAGACATCACCGGGATACAGCGCTCTGCCCATAACCTTTTCTCTTGCATCTATCCTTATCTCGCTTCTTCCTACAGTCTTAAGGGTTTCCATCATCATATCCCGCCTCCTTCATCTTCTCCGAGGCTCTTATTATCGCTTTCTCAATCTTCTTATATCCGGTGCATCTGCACAGGTTTCCTGATATAGCCCTTCTGATATCTTCTTTGCCCGGTTTATTGTTTTTATCCAATAAAGCCTTTGCCGACAGTACCATACCCGGTATGCAATAGCCGCATTGCACTGCTCCCTCTTCAATGAAGGCCTGCTGTATGGGGTGTAAATTCTGCTCATCTCCTAAGCCTTCTATAGTAGTTACAGCAGCTCCCTGGACCTGACCAAGAAGGATAAGGCAAGAGTTTGCCGTTCTGCCGTCGATTATGACTGTACAGGCGCCGCATTCTCCCTGGCTGCATCCTTCCTTAGTGCCGACCAGCTTTAGCTCATCTCTCAAAAAATCTATCAATCTCGTGCTCAGATCAGCCTCCATGAATATATCTTGGCCGTTTAGTGTAAAGCTTATTTTTCCCCTCATAAACCCATACCCCCTACTGCAACAACCCATTTTTAGCAGTTTCCAAATACTTGCTGCCTTAACTGATAACGATTGCCAAAGCTTCAAGACTAAGACTTTGTAAGCTTGCATAGGGTTGCGTCAAAACTAACAAACTCTAAGTCCATTCACATTGAACGAGACTTCATTC
>DPSW01000049.1:0-1652 GCA_003527145.1 Clostridiaceae bacterium
TAAACTTTTATCTTTTAAATCTGGTAATTTAAAATTATCCAACGACTTTGGATCTTTATAGTCAAACAAAGTAAGATACAACTTCTGATAAATGACCATAAAATAATACTTTAGGCTTTCCATTAATCACAAAGAAAGCGCAAGGCATTTTTTAGTGGTCTCGAACCGTCCCCCTGGTTAGTCCCCTTGGTTCTCATAAATCAGTATGCCTACCCTATCAATGTGATCTCTTAAACCTTTATGATCTAAATGGGTATAGTCTACAATATCAAAAAAATATGGTAGTGGGCTTTCTTCCTCTAACATCCAATGCAGCGATGATATAATATCAAATGTTATATCATCACCATAAATAGCAATATCTATATCGGAGCCCGCTTTATAATTGCCCTTAGCCCTGGAGCCAAATACTACAGCCTTTTTTATTTCTTTAAACTTTCGTAAAACGCCAACAATATGATTTACATCAAATTGGTTTAGCCCAGTATTCACACTAACTCACCCAACTTTAAGTTAAGACTCTGTATTATTTTATAATATTTGTCTCTTATCAACTCTTCTGCTTCTTTAGCAGTCTTTTCATCATATGTATGTGCCATCAGATTCCTCTTCTCCAATGCATCAATCCAGGTGTGACCATCAGCAATAAGTCCTGTTTGAAAAGCTATCTGTATTGCCTTTCTAGGGCTTCTTACCTCAAATCACTCTTGTTCTAAATAATCTTTCATGGTCTTCCAAGCTAATTCAAACGTATATTCAAAACATTGTATTAAGCCTTGAAGCTCAAATTTATTTAACTCATCTTTTTCAATAAACTCCTGCAACTGCAAGCTAGCCTTTGTAAAATTTGAAAACCTTTGCTTCCACCTTATATCTAACTCCATAGAACCTTCCTCTCCAAACAGATTAATACCTATCACTTTTGATTTAAAGTCATATTACCATAATAATAACACCGATTCAATATTTAACAGATTGCCTTGCCAATTATTTCCCTTGTAACTTCCGGAACATGGAAAAAAGGTTATTGAAATAGTCTTAGTAGCAAAGTCTACAGACCTTTCTAAATCTTTTGCCCATTCTCTTTGCTCTGCCGCTGATAAGCCAACGAAAAAGCTTGTTGGCGTGACCATCTTTCTTATTTCAGCAATCCTTGAGCTTTCAATTTGAAGCTTTGATAATTGCTTTTGCTTCGGTCATAAGCCATATTTCACACCAAATAGGGGCATCTTTAGGTATAGAAGATTTGCTTCCTATCCATAGTGCATCAACCAAAGCTAGATTTATATTTTCTATGGTTCCAATCACTTTTTCTTTATTATCAGTTTCTTTATATTTATTGATCTTCTTTAAAAAGAAGTTCTTTTTATTATTGGGAATAAACACTATTGAACTGATTACTCCATTTTCATCTCTCTTGCGCTAGTGGTATGACCTAATTTCGCTTCGTGTGCTGCAATCTGCAAAACTATAGTTCTGAATCTTTCATCATTATTCTCAAAATGTGCTCTCATCGATGCCTTTAGTTGTTCTATTGTCGCCATACCTTCACCCACTTTCCAAATCTTAGCCTATCACGCTAACTTTATTTATACATCATTTATTAATAAATATGTGCATTAATTTCAAGCATATTACATATTGCCTTTTAA
>DPSW01000049.1:1666-4836 GCA_003527145.1 Clostridiaceae bacterium
CAAGCTATAGATTGCATAATTAAGTTCGGAGCTATATGGACCATAATAATGTATAGAAAAATCATAATCTAAATTAACTCCTTGCTTCTCTATAAGATAGACTAACTTCTGTAATGTTTTTTTGCATAAATTCTCATAATGTTTATCGATTCAGTCATCTTATTATAACTGATT
Organism: Clostridiaceae bacterium; assembly: GCA_003527145.1. GTDB lineage: Bacteria > Bacillota > Clostridia > Lutisporales > Lutisporaceae > Lutispora. Next base: position 1,841 of record DPSW01000049.1, read on the forward strand.
CATTAGTGCTTTCATCCCTTTTTATATCTCCCCAAATCCGTGCATCATACCATTCTAAATATTCTTTTACTGCTATAGGATACCTTCCATTTGGAAGACTATCACTTAGATAATTAACTAGCATTGCGTCTAAATATCTTCTTGTTCTATGAAAATATACCTGTATAAACATAAAATACCTTGCAAGTACAAATTCTTCATATGATATCAGTAAATTTTTCACGCTTTAGACCATCAGGAAAAACCGATTCAGAACCATGGGAAAACGGTGCATGTCCTAAATCATGTGTTAATGCTATCAATCTTAATACCTGCTTTATTTGTATTTGTAATATATTAACCTATCTAAATAAAATATTATAATACTTTATATATTCAATATAAATAATACAAAATCCTCCATTTTTTAAAAATTTACCTATATTAAAGCTTATGGAATACAGACAGGGCAGGTTATATGCCAAGCCAAGCAGAGATGCCCGGGGCTTATAGTAATACCGTCAAACTATAAATTATATATGATGAGAAGCTTAGGCTAATCATCCTTTTCTCTAAATTATATGTAAGAAAAAATCTGCTATATTGCCCATCCTATAGAAAATCATAGAATTAATTTTTATATTACTGCATCTTTAATGTGACCACAAGAACCGTCTCCATGGTTGGTCCCCATGGTTAAAGGTGAATATAGCACAGTAATACAGAGTAAATACTAAGAACGGTTATAAAAAAACGTTGAAAGGATGGCTGAGTAACAAGTAGCAATCTTTTTAGTATTCCAAAATTACAAATTGAATTATTTTTGAAATTCGCTTGACATATTTTAATAATATGGTAATATAATAGAAAAAATAACTTTATGGAGGTTTCTGTATGGATCAACAGAATGATTTAGATAGAATTTCCACTCAAGCAATTCAAAAAATTTATCAGTGCCTTTTTCAAGCTGTTGGAGAAGATTATCAGGAAGCAGAAAGTTATCTTGAGTTAGAAACTCGTATTTCAAAACCCTTTATGATATGGGACCTAATCAATAGAAATCTTATTAGAAGTTTTTCTGAAAGCGATGTANNGTAAGCGATGTATTGTATTCTACAAAAAAGCGTGGAATGTGGGAAGTATTACTCCTTTATGATAAAGATAGTAAAATGCTTTTATCTTTCATGAAAGATACCAGATTTAAAGATATTCGAAAAGCTAAGCAAGGAAATCAACCACAATACATACGAGCTTTGCTCTTGCTTAATCAAAATCTACAAGCTAAGATTAAACAGCTGACATTGTTTGATATACCTGAATTGGATTGCGACAACACTCAACTTAAAATTCTTCTAGATTCCCTTTGTGCCAATTTTATGGAACCTGTTATTAGTAAAGTTAAACACCATGCTCTTATTGTATTTTCATCAAGCTATGGTCAATTAACCTCTTTGAAGGCATATGTACTAGATTCAGACTTAGATGTGGTTTCTGAAAAGGATTTATTAGATGTTTCCAAACCTATTATGTCAAATGAAATTGATAAGGTTTCTAAATACGATATGAAACACAATCAACATAAGCTTACTGAAAAAGCGAATCGTCGGTTAAAGCAAAAAGAATTGATAGCCTTAAAATCCTTGAAGGAATCTGACGACAAACAAGATTAGTGTTATATTTTTACCCTTAGAAAGAGAGTGATATACTATGAAGCAGTTTAATGGTAACAGATTGAAAAATGCCCGATTATATAGAGGTTTAACCGTTGAAGAATTGGCCGAAAAGATTGAAGTCAGCAAACAAACTGTATCACAATATGAAAATAATAGAATTGTTCCTGCTTTTGAAAAAATACTTTCTTTATCAAGAGAGTTGGGATTCCCTTACGAGTATTTTATTCAATCAGATTCTTTAAAAATAAAATCCAGATCAACATATTTTAGGTCATTACTAAAAACTAATAAGAAATACAGAATAGAGCAATCTGTCAAAATGGAACATCTGGCAGCCATTTATTCTATTTTAAAGGATTATATTGAGTTTCCATTATTGAATTTGCCGAAAACTCAAAAATATACTTCACCCACTGAAGCTGCACTGATACTACGGGAATTTTGGGGATTAGGAGAAGAACCTATATCAGATATAATTCGGGTTCTTGAAGAAAATGGCATCATTGTTACAATGTTTCGAACCTCAACAGATGATATTGATGCTTTTAGTCAGCTTATTGAGATTGATGATCAAGATATTTTTCTTATCGCTTTGTCTAAAAATAAAGATACTGCTGCAAGAACACACTTCGATGTTGCACATGAATTAGGGCATATTATGCTCCACGAATGGAGTGAGGATGTAGAATCATTAACACGAGAACAATTTAAGGAAAGAGAAAAGGAAGCAAATGAGTTTGCTGCTGCTTTTTTGCTTCCAGAAACTACTTTCATACGTGATATATCGGCATACCCCAATAATTTAGATTACTACGTTCAACTAAAAAAGAAATGGAAAGTATCCATTGCCGCTATGTTATATAGAAGTTGTGATTTNNTAATAACACAAAACCAGTATCAGTATATGATTAGAATTATGCAAAAGAAAAATTGGCGTAAAAATGAGCCTTATGACAATATTCTTAAAACGGCAAAACCCTCTTTACTAAGTGATGCAATAAATGTTCTCTTAGTAAATAATGTATTTACCCCATCTGAGTTTATGAAAGAGCTAGCCTACGAAGGTTTGGCCATGAACAATAGAGAAGTTGAAATGCTGCTTGATCTACCGAAGGACGCATTGAAACCGCTTCAAACCGACATGGGTAAAATTGTTCGTTTAAAGCCTGATTTAGGTTAATTGCATATCACCGTTTGCAGCTAATAGATTTCAGTATTTTTATAAATAGCAAACCAGTTAATCATATCAGCAACTGATTGTCATGCTTTCGTGTTAGCTCTCGCTTTGGCTTGTTTTGCAGTTATTTGTAAACTGATCTAAAAAGAAATAGAATCACAATATAA
>DPSW01000105.1 GCA_003527145.1 Clostridiaceae bacterium
CTATATCGTGGCAGTTCCCATCAGGGAACTGCCCGTAGTATATGAAAATATTTCTTCGTCTATGGGGGTAGCCGTCACCCATGAAAGCCAAATCAATGCAACAGAAATTTATTACCGTGTGCTTTATGGCAGACCGGCGCCAACCTATGGCCATGAATTTGATGAATGGTCAAACAGCTTGCCCCTGTCATCTGCACCCTTTATCGGAGCAGATGGTTTCTGTTCACCCCTTGGAGAGAATTGGCGAAGCATGGTCACTTCGGAGTTTGGCTATCGTAAAGACCCATTCACCGGCAAGAGTGCAGGGCATGGTGGAATTGACCTTGGCGCACCTAAAGGTACATCTATTCGGTCAGCACTGCCCGGCACAGTTTATGTGGTTCGCTATTCCACCAGCGGATATGGCTACCATGTGATGGTGGATCATGGCGGCGGATTTGTCACTCTTTATGCTCATTGCTCCAAAATATTTGTAAGTGAAGGGCAGACCGTAGATGCCGGAAGCATTATTGCTGAAGTGGGATCTACAGGAAGAAGCACAGGAAACCACCTGCACTTTGAAGTGCGAGTGGGCGGAGAAAAGCAAAATCCAAGAAGTTATTTACCTTAAAGTAAGGAGCCAAATCGATGAAATTACAAGTACCCTTTGAAAGAAAAATACCAACTTTCAATTTAAGCGAAGCTGTTATAGAGGCAGTTGTCATTCTGCCGGAACAAAAATTTAAAGCCTTTTCAAGAGGGCTTCTTAAGGATGAAGATTTTATTAAAGACCACAAAGAGTCTATGTATGTCGACGAAAAAGGTGTTCGGCACTCTCTTCTTTTACTAAGCGATCAATCAGATGACGGCTTCCTTGTAGAAAGTCAGGGTTATGATTATGCCAGGTATGTTGCATGGCTGCCCCGTATAAAACCCTATTTCAATCAGCAAATGCTAAAGCTTGCAGATGCCCTTATTAGGGAAGGATGCTTGCATACGGAGAGCGGAAATTGGATTACAGACTTTGATGAGATTAAAGAACGCTATGGGATTACTATTAAAAGCGGCAATGGAATCGGAGAGCAGCTGCTCCATGTTTTAAGCAATGCAGATGAAATAGCTGAAGTGGAAATGACTGAGGACAGCTTCGATATGACATTTTATCTGGATTTCTGCCCAAATAGTGTTCAAGAAAAAACAGAAATGTCGATGCAGCATATTTAAATAAGCGGTTCTTTGTGAAGATAAAATAGTGAAAAACTATAAATTTAGGAGGAAGTTTGCATGAATAATACGATTAAGGTGTTGAAAATCGATGTTGGTCAGCCGCCGGTTATAAAGGAAATTCAAAATGATCTTGACGGATTGCAGGCTGAGGTTGGGGGTCTTATTCAGGTGATTGGCCTTGAGGATGGTTGTCTGTTGGTCTGCAATGATGAAGGCAAGCTCAACGGCATGAAGCCCAATCGCTGGTTTTATGATGACATCATTTGCGGTCCCTTTTTTATTTGCGGTGATAGTATGGAGGGGGATTTTATTTCCCTAACAAGCAAGCAGGCAGAAAAATATGCAGAGCAGTTTGCAGACTCGCCTGTTTTTACCGGCGAAGAACAAGAACTGGAACCTCGCATCACATTTATTAGTTTTTAATGATAGGAGGACGATTACAATGAAAAAAGCTAACATCACACTTAAAATGGAAGCTCAAAGACTTGATGCTACCAAACGATATATGGAGAAAAAGGATGTGTCCATTGAACAGGAATTGGGTGAAGCTTTGCAAAAGCTTTATGAAAAATATGTACCGGCTGCAGTGCGTGAATACATTGATGAAACCGCTGACAGCATGCCTGCTTCAAAAGCTAAAAAACAGAAAGAGAAAAATAACGCAGCGGCACCCAACCAGTCGCAGGGCACAATCTAAAGTAAGGTATGAAACGGCAAACGCAGGAGAACAGCACACTCCCCCCTGTCGCCCATTGTTTGCCCCTGTGTGGGCTTTTCAGCCCATGGGTAGAGCAGTAACACCACTTGGCAGTTTAGAGAGCAATTTGAGGGAGCTTTGGGGACAGACAGAACAGAGTAAAAGCAAGCAAAACAATCTCACCATAACCCTGAATCCATAGGTTTAAAATACAGCAGGAGAAAGAGAGGTGCTGTAAACGCACCTCTCGGTCACAGCGGACGGCAGTGCCGACCGCCTTTGCACCGAGAATACAGCCTTTTTCGCACAGGCTAAAATTTCGGCAAAGGTGCTGTAAATCGCCATTTATGCTCTCGTAGGTGCTGTAACCCTTATCTAACCCAAGCAGTGTCAGCATTTGCAGGGTGCTCCCCATGGTGCTGTCAGAAAAATATAAGGAGGATTGATGAAATGAATGAGAATAAAACTGAGCTGAAGCAGCGGGTAGTGGCATGGCTCTACCCGGATATGATTCAAATTATGGAAGCCATGATGCAGGCAAAGGATATGAGAAATCATACTGAGTTTATCTCACANNGATTCAAAATATGGAAGCTATGATTCAGGCAAAGAATATGAAAAATCATACCGAATTTATTTCACAAGCGGTGGATTTCTATATGGGATATTTAAGCTGTCAAAACAGCACATCTTTTTTATCACAAAACTTACTTGGAGCCATTCAAGGTACTTTGCAAAATACAGAAAATCGTGTGGCAAACAACCTCTTCCGCTTGTCGGTGGAGATTAGTATGATGATGCATCTTTTAGCTGCCACGCTGGAAGTCACCGATAGTGAGCTGCAAAGTCTCCGGGGTCGATGCGTTGCAGAAGTAAAAAAGACTAAGGGGAAAATCAAACTGGATGATGCAGTTTTATTCCAGCAAGGCGTTGATATCTAATGGCAAGACTGGTTATTAAAAATGGTTATCTTAAAGGCGGGAAAGCTGCATCCCATCTAAATCATCTGGTCAAATACATTGCTACCCGTGAAGGTGTAGAAAAGGTTTCTAACGCTAAGGCACTTTGGCATAGTACCAAAAAGCAGCAGTCCCTTATCTCTCAAATCATTCGTGAATTTCCCGACAGCAAGGAG
>DPSW01000335.1 GCA_003527145.1 Clostridiaceae bacterium
AGCCGTCATGAACCATATAGTCAACAATTGCTCCGTCGCCCATTCTGTGCCCCCATCTTGCTTTAGGCATGAGGTACGGCGCCATACTCATATTTTCGGTGCCGCCAGCAAGTACTACCTCTGCTTCTCCCAGCATTATTGCTTGAGCAGCTAAGCTCACTGTCTTTAAACCCGAGCCGCAGACCTTATTTATAGTCATGGATGGCACTTCTACGGGGATACCTGCCTCAATAGCTACCTGTCTTGCCACATTCTGGCCCAGACCGGCCTGAAGCACATTGCCGAATATTACCTCATCAATCATTTCAGGCTTTACATTTGCTCTGGACATAGCCTCTTTTGCAGCAACCACTCCAAGAAAAATTGGGGAAACATCCTTAAAGCTCCCGCCAAATGTTCCTATAGGCGTTCTTACAGCACTGACGATAACAACCTCTCTCATCGATTTTCCTCCTTTTATTTTATAGTGTTATTTCTTATCAGGACATTCATTTGAAACCAACAATTTCATAGAGTAAATGATGCAAATAACATACCAATTATCAGCTTATAATATGATTCTCAAACGCTTGTGTTCCCAATGGTTTGCCTATGTCATAAAAACTGGAGATAAATGAGCAGCAAAAAAAGTGTAGAAATATCTCTACACTTTTTTATTTGAACTTTATTTTTATCATACATGCTAGAGAAGCATCACGTTAAGATGGTGTAGCAAAATTTCTACACAAATACTTATTGTATATAATCAGCTACACTAATATTCAAAATCTATCGGATTTAAGAATGCTTTTAATGTTAATACCGTAATTATCCATCTTTTTATATAAGGCTGTTCTATGTATTCCCAGATACTTAGCCGCATCAGTTTTATTTCCATTTGTCAGCCTCAACGCTTCCATTATTGCATTTATCTCTGCTTCCGCTACTTTAGCCTTTAATAGACATGCCTTTTCGCTATAATCATTCTCGCTAAGTTTGTTATTTATATAGTCAGGCAAGTGTTCTGGCTTGATAACATTTCCGGAAGAAATATTTGTGGCCCGCTCTAATACATTTCTTAATTCACGCACATTTCCGGGCCAGTTATATAGCCTTAAGACCAGATTGGCTTTATCGGTAATCATTTTATAAGGGAAACCCATCTTTTGCATCAGTTCATTTAAAATATATTCGGACAATATGTATATATCATCCAATCTATTTCTTAAAGGAGGAATGTCTATTTCAACTACATTTAATCTATAAAATAGGTCCTGTCTAAATCGCCCTTCTCTTACTGCTCCCTCCAGGTTTTCATTGGTGGAGGCTATTATTCTTACATCGGCCTTTATTCTGGTGTTGCCTCCGATCCTTTCAAATTCTCGCTCTTCCAATACCCTCAACAGCTTTGACTGCATACTGTATGGCATTGAAGAAATCTCATCCAAAAGGATGGTGCCGCCATTGGCAAGCTCAAATTTGCCCAGCTTGCCTTCCTTTTTTGCCCCCGTAAAGGCACCGCCTTCATAGCCAAAAAGCTCTGATTCCAATAATTCATGTGGTATTGCGGCGCAATTTATTCTGATAAAGGGCTCGTATTTTCGCCGGCTTGCATTGTGTATAGCATGTGCAAAATATTCTTTGCCTGTCCCGCTCTCCCCTCGGATCATTATAGTAGAGTTCAACTCGGCGGCCTTTCTTGCGATCTCCTTTAGTTTAAGCATCTTCTCATTTTGTGTTATTATATCGTCAAAGGAATACCGGGCCCGGTACATCTTGCTTATTTCCCCTTTATATTTTCCCACAGTATTCTCAAGCACCTCCAGCTTTTTTGCCAAGGTCTTGACTTCTTCTATATCCCTGAACAATACAGTACCTAAGGCTCCGATGGTCTTTCCGTCCTTTACCACAGGAATCCTGCTGGCTATCATATTATGCCCTTGTATTCTTTGGACATCGCATAGTTCTTTCTTCCCGGTCTTTACAACGATATGAAGCCTTGTGTTTTCAATAACCGTCTCCACAGGCTTCCCCAATGCATCGCATTCTTTTATTCCCAGCAGTTTTTCATAATTCCATTTAAGTATGCGGCCATCTTCATCGACCAATACCATACCTTGATATGCATTATCCAGAATATCCTTCATGACATCCAGGCTATGCTTAAGTTCATTGATTTGAAAGCCGGAGCTTTCCATATTTTCTTCATCTTTAAAAATCAATATGGAGTAATCATATTGTTCAGATGCTTTCATTACCAGTTTTTCAATTTTTATTTTTCTATCTTTAATATATATGTCCTTTTTAAGATTACCACTGCTGCTTAATATTTCATCAATGCAATATCCGTCTAATTTCTGAAGAACATTGGGAACCTCTTCTTTCTTTATATTAAATATTTCCATGAATTTATTATTGGCAATTATTCTGCTTTCAGAATCAAGGATCAGGATTCCTTCAGATAAACGATCAATAAGAGTACAAATGTTGCTGTAATAATTTCTGCTCATTTGTAATCACCTGCCACTTATTTTTACATCTTTTACTTATTATTTTATCATAAAAAAATTTTTTATGTTTTATCTTTTAGCGTTAAAAATATACCGCAGTCCTTTTGACTGCGGTATATTTTTAAATGCTACTTGATCTCTATTTTGTTTTTCTTATTCACGCCGGGCTCCTTCTTGGGGAGTACCATTGACAAAACTCCATTTTCGAATTTTGCAGAGATTTGGCCTTCCAATACATTTTCAACATAAAAGCTTCTGCAGAAGCTGCCGCTTCTTCTTTCTCTTCTGATGTAATTCTCTTTTTCTTCATTGATTTCTTCATTTCTTTCCACAGATATGGTCAGCCTGTCATTATTGAGCTCCACATTGATCTCTTCCTTTTTGATCCCTGGCAAATCAGCCTCGACAATGTATTCCTTCTCATTCTCCTTCACATCTACTCTCATCTGGGTATCCCCTGTGAAAAATGCAGGCATAAAGGAATCATTGAAGAAGTTGTCAAACAAGCTGTCTATGTTGAAAACATCATTTGGCCTGTTAGCCAGACCTTTATTTCTTCTGCCATATGGAACTAAAAACA
>DPSW01000283.1:0-2964 GCA_003527145.1 Clostridiaceae bacterium
TCATGATTATGGGGACATTGGAAGTTTTGCGGATTTCTCGGCATACCTCAAAGCCATCCATTTTGGGCATCATCACATCCAGCAGTACAATATCGGGCTGAAGCTTTCTAAAAAGCTCTATTGCTTCAAGTCCATCCAAGGCAGCCTTAGGCATATAACCTTCTTTTTTTGCATATTCCTCTAAAATTGAAGTAATTTGCTTATTGTCATCAGCAATTAAAATGGTGGACATAGAATCACCTCAAAATTTTAATACTTAACCAATATTCAATATTCTGATTATAACATATTGAGAAACAAAAAAACTTTCATGCTTCAATCGCTTTCTTTATTATAAAAAAATGTTGTGGCGAAATTGTGGCATTGGATAAAATAATTATCACAAAATCGATGAATCAAAGACATAGTTTTGCCATATTTCAAGTTTATTATAAACCCATAGCAGCAAACAAACTGCTGAGAAAATTCATAAGGAGGTCCTTTAAAATGACAAAACTAAAAAAATTAGCTGTTATCGGAACAATGGTGCTTACACTTGCTGCAACTTCTGTAACTGCTTTTGCAGCAGCATATGGTTCTCCTGCTGATGTAGTGGCAGGCTTGACAGGCAAAACTGTCGAAAGCGTAATAGCTGAAAGAAGAGAAACAAACAAAACCTATGGTGCAATAGCTGATGAAGCCGGAAAACTGGAAGAGTTCAAAGATAAGATTCTTGAGGCCAAGAAAGCCATTTTGGCTGAGAGAGTGGCAGCCGGAACAATGACACAGGAAGAAGCCGACAAGATAATTGCTGCATTGGAACAGAACCAAGCCCTATGTGATGGCACAGGCTCAGCAAGGGCAGGCCTTAGGATGGGCGCAGGCTTCGGCAGGATGAATGGCGGCAGAAGAGGTATGGGCAACGCATTTTGCCAGGTAAGATAGAATCAATTACAGGGATATTAGGACATCACGGAACAAAAAAGCATTTGAGCCATCGGTAACCCTTCCGATGGCTCATTATTATTAAAGGTCGAGATAATGTTTCAGTTTTAGGGCTATTTCCACGTTCAGCTTTTCGTCAGGATTGCTCAGGTCTACCTTCAGCAGCTTTTGTATCTGCTCCATGCGGTAAATCGCCGTATTATAATGTATATACATTTTCTGAGCCACCTGCTTCATATTCCCGTTGGATTTAAAGTATTCTTCCAGAGTTTCCATGAGCCTGCTGTCTTTTCTCTCATCATATTCTGCAATAGGAGATATGATATTGTCCACGAAGCTCATCCCGTCGCTGTTCAGCTCCTGGAAAAGCTGAAATATGCCCAGATCTTCATAGTACATTACATTTTTCTTGCTGTACATGGCCTTGCTGATTTTCAATGCCTTCTTCGCTTCGTTAAAGCTCTTATACAATTCTGCAGGATTGTCATAGGACCTGCCTATTCCTATGTTTACAAGAGTGTCTATCTTGAGATTTGTGTATTCCTTGGAAAGGTAATTTCCGAATTTTATCAGCGCTTCCCGTGATTCCTTGGCATAGAACATGCACAGCTTCTTAACGGGCAAAAGCATCAGTATGTTTGCTCCGGCTATACCCATTATGGGCTTCTTCTCAAAAGCCTCAATGGCAGATGAAGCGATATCATACATTTTATTTAGGAATTCCTGGTAGTTATTTATTCCGGATACTTCATAGGAATTCATATTGCAGTCCAGGATCAGGATTGCGTATTCCTGCTCCAAATCCCAGTTGAGCTGCCGGGCTCTTTGAATTATCTGCTTAACATCCGTTATGCTGCCGCTTGTGAGCTCTATCAGGAATTGATCCTTGTAATGTCTTGCGATCCCTTTGATTTTTTCCTGGTTCAAAAATTCCAATGCTATGATGACCGTTGCTCTTTCCAGGGTGAGCATATCGTTTTTGGATATCCGGCCGTTGAACTCATAGCATTTCAGATATCCTAAGGTGTTGTTCAAAGCTATTATGGGAAGCTTGATTGGGATTATATCCTCACCGTTCTTCTTTGCCTCGTTTATCTTTTCTTTTTTTTCATTTGTTACGCTGGTGGCTAATGGATTATTGTCTGCGTCATCTATTTCCACAGGATTTCCTATCAACTCTTCTACCGTATGAACTACTTTATTTAGATCATTATAATTCACCATGATGTCCATTAGCCGGGTGTTGGCATACTCTATTTTCCTTAAGACCTCCGCCTGGCGATTAGTGATGTAACCCAATATGGGTTGAATCAAATCAGAATAAGACATATGCTGAGGAAACTCTATTATGGGAAAATCAAGGGACTCGGCTATACGTATCATTTCGTCGGTATATCCCGTCAAATATCTTTTCGGCTTTATACCCAGGCCTGCAAGCCCTTTTGAGTTTAAAAGAGGTATCAATCTCTCCAATGCATCCTTATCATCTTTTATGGCATAACCGGTGGTCAAAAGCAATTCTCCGGCCTTGACCCACTTCTCGATATCCGGCACTTCCATGATGTTTACATTGACAACGGTTCTGTCCAGTCCTTTCGAGCCTGCCACGACTTTTACACCCTTCAGTTCCTCGCTCTCCAATATCTCCCTCAGACTGATTCCGTACATATTTATCACCTCGCTCGCTTTGTTACAAGTTCACAAATAGACTTGTAATTATATTTTAAAGCATTCTCCCCTATTAATCAACAAATTTCGGCGTTTTTGAGCGATCCTCCTGCCTATGGGACAGATTCCTTGGCATAGCGCGCATTGGCAATAATCCATATATGTCTGACATTTTACCGGATCTATTAAGGTTTTTTTGCCGGCTTCATCAAATTCCAGAGCATTTACCGGGCATGCATCAATGCATATCCTGCAGTTCCCGCAGACCTTTCCCGGAGTTTTATCCGCAGGCTCATCAGCTTCCATATCCATATCTGTTATGATAGTGGCCAATCTGACCCGGGTACCGAATTTTTTTGTGATTATGATGGA
>DPSW01000283.1:2969-5862 GCA_003527145.1 Clostridiaceae bacterium
GTTTTCCCTTATTTCGCTCCTGGCTTGTATGGGATACGCATCATAGCCTGATCCTTCTATATATTTGCTTGCAGAAGCGGCTATTTCATCAAGCTTATCGTATGCATAGTGCAGCAAATAATTTTTCAGATTATGTGAATGGGGATCTTTAGTTCCTGTTAAATTATCCATTATGCTGTCCGCTATCTTCACCCCTATTACTATAAGAGTCTTTGCACCCTTTATATAGTAATCGGGGTGCTCGCTGCCCTCAGTTATGCTAAAAATATGGTTATAGCTTTGGGCAGAAGCAAAGCCTGCCATATCCGCTCCCAAAGATTTTAAATATTCTTCTATCATCCTTCTATTTTCTATTCTTCTATCTATACCAGCCATATAAATCCCCCTTTTGTATGCATCTAATAACAATAGAGGAAAGAAATGCACCATTCCTTCCCTCTATCTTCATCATATGCTTTACGAATATTATTCTTCTATTTCTTCCTGTTCGCCTTTGAATGCTACGTTTAAAAGGAGGTGGAGCACTATACCCACTAAAACAGCGATAACAACTGTGTTTGTCAAGAAAAGCTGTATCAAAGGAGTTTGTGCCTTTGTCCATTGGCTTATGCCGTATGTTGCATAAACCGGTATGCCCACTGCAAAGAGCATTGTAGTGCCGACCAAGAAGGAGTTGGCTGTTGTCGGTTTAGCAGAGCTTACAAGCTGAATACCTGAGGTCACTATAGAACCGCATACTATTACGAATACGGCGCCGATAATGGATCTTGGTATAGCAACCAATAATGCACCGAATTTCGGGCTTAATCCGTATAGAAGCAATATGCAGGCTGAAACTTTGACAACATACCTTGATGCGATTTTAGTTGTAGATATTATTCCTATATTTTGTGTATAGCTTGATACAGGTATGCCGCCGAAAATGCTGGCGATTATGCAGCCTAATCCTTCAGCCATTATGCCTTTGTTCATGTGTTTTACTCTATATGTTTCACCGCTTACCGCACAGGTTGCAGCATAGTCTCCTATAGATTCAACTATCGATCCCAGATATCCTACGAAAACGCCGATGATTGCTCCGCCTACGAATTTCCAGCCAAAGCCGGGGCCGCCATAGGGGAAGAATCCCGGGAATGCAAACCAGGGCTTGGAGGCAACTAATGCCCAGTCAACCTTGCCCATGACTCCGGCCAGGCCTAATCCGACAATCCAGATTGAGAAAAATATGGAGCCTCTGGATATGATACCGTTTGCAATATTCTTAGTCGTAAATTGAAGTATAAATATCAATAATATTGTAGCTGCCGCCAGTATGAAGTTGGATGCTGAGCCATCGCCGATCATCCAGCCGACAGCTGTTCTGCCCAGTGAGTAACCTATGCTCATAACAACTACTCCGGATACAACAACGGGGAACATTTTTCTTAATACACCCAGTACCTTTGTTGCACCGAGGAGCATTTCAATCAGACCGCCTACCAATATTGCACCCCACATGGCAGGCATGCCATATAGTGCTACAACTGAAGTAAGAGCTCCTGTAACCGTTGCGGATGGTCCTTGTATTATTGGAAGCTTGTTGCCGAATGTGGTTTGTAAAAGTGTTGCCAGGCCCATGCCAAAGAGTCCGCGGCTTACCCATACGGCTCCTTCGTCCGGTCCTAAGCCTGCTGCAGTCGCAACTAATAAGGGCAATACGAAAGGTGAAATGTCTACCAATGTATGCTGCCATCCGTATAGAAGGCTTTCCCACCATGTGTTTGGCTTATCATCTATGCCTAAAATGGGCTTTACGATTCTTGGATTCTCTTCCCAAACCGGTTGTTCCTGGGGGTCTAGAACAGCATTTTTATTGAGCTCTGCGTTTGACATGAATTTACCTCCATTTATTTATTCTATTTTTTTCTTCCTTTTTCCCATATATCCCTTCCGCTTATAGGAAACTGACTCTTGGCTTCTTCTAAAATTCCTTCATATACTTTGACGTTTCTGTCCTCTAAGTGATTGAATATCATAGGGTTTCTTACTCCATAGCTGATATATTTCAGCGGATCAGGATCAAGCTTTGCTGTGATTATTGTTTCTCCTGCTGTTGCTAATGCAAGCTGCTCAGCGATAGGGCTTACTATCATACTGTTTCCAAAGTTGCAGTTGCCGCATGCATCCATTCCCGTTAGGTTTATACCTGCCAGATATACATGGTTATCATAAGCTCTTGCGTGATTTGTCAGCTTCCAGATTTCGAAGCTTCTTACCAATGCTGAAGGTCTGACTATTATTTCTGCGCCTTTCATTGCCAATATGCGGCTTAATTCCGGATAGTCTCCGTCAAAACATATTATCATTCCGATCTTTGCAAATGGCAGTTCATAAACATCTGCCGTATTGCCCGGCAATGCCCATTCTCTCTCAGCGTAATAGATATGAGTTTTGTTGTATACTCCTACCACATCACCGTTGGAGCCTATGAGTATGCTGGAGTTGTAAACATCTCCCCTTTTTTCTCCTCTGGTGTAGCTTGGGAATACCACGTGGACTTTATTTTTTTGTGCAGCTTTGCTGACTTCCTCGCTTATTGCGGGGATGGTGTCCACCAGATCCCACAAGCCTTCCCTTGAGAGCCCTGTTTCAAACCCTGTAGTAACAGTTTCCGGAAAGACTATAAGGTCCGGATTGTATTCTTCTGCTGCTCTGTTGAGCCACTCTACTGCTTTTTTGATATTCTTTTTTACATTATTGGGTTCAATGGCTATCTGAACACCTGCGATAATTGTTTCTTTCATTTCTTCACCCCGAGTATTATTTTATGGCAAGCTCCTTCTTCATTGTGAAAAAGGAGCCTGTCTCTTAGTAATATTTCCAGATAGTCAGTCAGTATTAATCTTCTAAGAAA
>DPSW01000445.1:0-12297 GCA_003527145.1 Clostridiaceae bacterium
TATATAAGCAGCTTTTTTAAGGGCCAATTTGAAAAATACAGGATAGACTTGGATCAACCTGAACTTTTACAGGGTTTGAATGTCCAGAAAGTTTGGCCTAAGCTGGATGAGGATATTCGAAAACAAATTGTACAGGCTGAGCTCTTGGCCCGGGTTTACAGGGATACGGAATTCGACCAATCTCCTTCCTGCAATCCGTACTGCACTGCCTTTGAAGCCATTATAAAGAGAACGGTGCTGAAGCCTCTCTTCGGTGCTATGCAGTATTTGAGGCCGGATTTTGAAATAAGAAAACCCGGAAAACCCGGCAAAAACGAAGATGACTTACAAAACAGAATTATGATAGGCGACTTCAAAGGTATTATGAATGATTACTTCTTTTATGTGCAAAAAAACTTTCCTAACAGCTTACAATTTGATCCCATAATCACAGTATACAATCTTAAGTTCAAAACTAAGCTGGATGAAATACACAGAATAAGAAATAAGTGCATGCATTGGGAGGATACATCAGAGGGACAAAGAATAAAGGTAGAGGTTGCTGATCTGGACCTTTTGAGAAAGCAGATGCTTGATAAGGATGAAAAGCTTGGCAAGGATGACATGAGCTGTATCGAATATTTGCTGAAGCTTGCAGAAGCATGTGAGCAATGGGTAAGTAAAGTAGTGGAGGATTAATTCACCACTACTTTAAATCATTCATGGAATACTTGAATATTTTTCTTTTAGCTGCTGCAATCGTTTTATTATCTCGGCTTTGATATCTTCAGGTTCAACAACAATAGCGTGTTTACCCAATGAAAATATGCGGGATATAACCTCTTCCCTTTCGAACTCATAATAAAAAATTGACAATAAATAAGCATCACTTTCTTCAATATAATCCAACTCTCTTTCAAAGCAAGAGAACTGGAACAAGGCTCTTTCCAAAGTATTATTTACATCTTTTATTCTTAAAAGGATAGGTTTTGCAGCTTTTTTGGCATCTATTGATTTTTGAATTTCCTCAGGGGATATATTGTATTCCACTTCCAAATTCATTAGCTTAATGTCTTTGAATCCGCTCAACAGGCTCTTTATGGGCCTTTTATCTTCAAGGGAATAAGATATCAGATAAAAGCAATCTTCCTTCATGGAGTATTCTATCTTATAGGGTATGCCTCTGCAGTTTTGCAGCAATTCATTGCTTCTCGTTGTATAGGAGTATTCTATGCCTTTGTTCTCAAGGATTGCTTTTACGAGGAGCTTAAAATTTCTGCTCAGGCCCTCCTCAACTTGCTGAAGCTGGATGCAAGGTCTGTTGATAGTCAAAGCATCTTCAGATACTATATTATCATAATCCGCCAGTAAGGCTTCTAGCTTTGCAATAGTGACATCCTCTAAGAACAATTTGAGCTTTGGATTTTTTAGTATATGCTTAAGCCACTGCTTTTCGATTTTATAGGGCTGGATGGGAACGCTGCTTTCTATATGCAGGGAGTAATCCCCATCAATATTTTTATCCAAGAGATATAGATTATAGAGCTCGTTTTCGTTCATCAGTGACTGGGAGAGATTAAATTCCGCGGAGATGCCGTATCTTTCAACCATATCGCTTATTTCGCTGCGGGATAAAGACTTTTTGCTGCCGAAATAAAGCCAATTTATTAATTCAAGCATCAGGGCATAGTTCTTATTTTTGCCCTCAAGAAATAATTCCATAGCTTTCAAGCATTTCACCCCATTCATCATGCAGTTCTTCCCTCAAATCGCATAGAGTGCTTTCAATGACTTCGGCATAATGACCAAAGCTCCGTATCCAAGGCTTGATCTCTTTAGCATCATTTATCTTTATGGTATATATGAAGCTTTTTTTATTAATATCCGTTATGGTACCCCATTTGCCTTCCCGCTTAACCTTGTTCAGCAAAAAGGTTAGATCTTCATTGGCAGAAACACTGAACCTGATTCTTATTGTTGAAGGGCTATCGCTTTTCTGCGGCGTGCCTATGCACCAGCTGTGCCGGAAGCAGTTGTCAAGCTCCTCCATGCTGCAGGGCGTAACACAGCTTGATTTCAATATCTCAAAATCTATGATTTTATCAAGCCTATATATGTTTATGGGATGCATGTCTGTGCTTCCTATCAGGTACCATCTTCCGTAGTAAATATCTATTACCAATCTCCGAGGCATGATGACTTTATGTCCGATACCGTTTTTAAAGAAATATTGGAGCTTTATTTCTATGCTGTTATTGATGCACCATAATAATTTCCACGCAATATCCTCTTCCAGTACGGTATGGAAGTTTTTAAACCTATACAGAAAAATATTTTTGGAGGAAGCACTCTTTTCTCTATAATACTTCATATATTTCTCTATAGTATTGCTCAGGTAATAACCTGGGATGGAAGGGAACTCAATGTTGCAGAAGAATTCAACGGCAGTTTTCAGCTGCCCCAGCTCATCATCTGTCAATGCTGCAAAGAAATCCTTCTTAGGCCGGTAATATAGCTTTCCGTTTCTTTTATGCTGCACCTTTTCTATCAAATCCCATTGAGCCATTTTGTCAAGCTGCCTGGTTAAGGTTTTTATGTTGAAGTCATCGGATAGCGTAGGGATTTTACCATTGATTTCATTAACATCCATTTCCCTTTTCAAAATCTGGAGGATCAAAAAATAAAGAGATATCTGAAGCTTAGTGGAGGACTTGGCATAATAGGATTTAACCAAATAGTTTTCGGTATTTTGATAATAATTATAATTCATCCTGAACCTGGTCTGTTTGGGAGTTTTTTTCTTAAAATGCTTTGCACCGAGAATGCTTAACAAGCGCTTATAATCCTTGTCTACAAGGCTCTCACTATAATTCAGCCTTTCTACGAAATCATCCTTGGTATAGCAGCCATATAAAAAAGCATAACGAAGAAAAGTTCGCAGCTTATTATAATCTAAAACGCTGCAGTTAAAGGTTTTTCCATATTTATTACTGTTGCTCATTGAGACACCTCCTAGCGCTGTAGTTTATAGTTTCTATGCCTATATGAAAAAACCTTTATTTTTCATTATTGCATGAAAAATGGGATAGATGGATTTTAGAAGAGTCTATAATCATATACATAACGAATGAAATTTTAATTATGAAAGGATGAACGTTAATGGAAAAACTATTTGATTTTGAAATACTTAAACAGGTGATATACAACTACTTTAATGCAATTGCAAACAAACTCGAGTACAACGATTATATCCAAAAGAACATCGTACTTATATGCGGCATTATCAAAAGCTTGCCTCAGTTCAGCCATACTGTTATAGGAGAAAGCTTCTATAATCTGATGGTGGCTATACCAAGACATAGCGGAGCAGAGGACCTTCTGCCTGTTACTATATCTGAAAGAATGCTGGACTTGAACAGCCTTTCCGTTGGGCAGACCATATCCTTGACAGGGCAGTTCAGGTCCTATAATCAAGTGAATGAAAGCGGCAAGCTGAGGCTGATTCTTACCGTGTTTGCCAAAGATGCCGCAATTATAGAGCCTGGTGAATCCATCAGGTATGAAAATGAGATATTGCTTGACGGCTATATCTGCAAAGCACCTACATACAGGCCTACCCCTTCCGGCAGGGAAATATCGGATGTCATGCTGGCTGTTAACAGAAGCTATAACAAAACAGATTATATACCTGCCATACTTTGGGGCAGGAATGCAAGATATTCCGCAGGCTCTCAGATAGGGGAGAGGATGGTTGTGGTAGGCAGAATTCAGAGCCGCAGCTACGAAAAGGCTTTGGAATCAGGTGAGACTGTGAAAAGAACAGCCTACGAAGTATCGGTCTCCAACATGGTTATCACCGGCCAGAACAACTGCAGGCTGGAGGAGCAAAACTCCCCCGGTTCGGCAGCCTAGGCTTTAGGGGATATAGAGAGGCTTGCGTATTGCAGGGGGGGAATCTTTGCTTCGTTATAATTTTTTGTTATTATTAGATATAACGAGGATTAAATGAAAAGAGGCGGGATTAATGAAAATAATCATAGCATCAGACTCATATAAAGGCAGCTTGAGCAGCAGTGAAGTTGCCGACGCCTGTGAGGCGGGCATTAAAAAGGTAATAGAAGCCGAAATTGTAAAAATGACCATAGCTGATGGGGGAGAAGGAACCGTAGATGCGTTGGTAGAAGCAAGAGGGGGAAGCTATGAGCATCTGGTTGTATCGGACCCCATTGGAAGAAATATAAAAGCAAAATACGGCGTAATAGGTGACGCTGCAGTAATAGAGATGGCTGCTGCTTCCGGTCTTACCCTCCTTAAGGAAGATGAGAGAAACCCTCTCATAACCACTACATATGGAACTGGTCAGCTTATAAAAGGAGCATTGGACTCAGGCTGCAGGAGAATATATATCGGCATAGGCGGCAGCGCTACAAATGACGGAGGCATGGGGATGGCTCAGGCATTGGGTGTATCCTTTACCGATATGGCGGGAAATGAGCTTGGGAACGGGGGAGGCGAACTGAGCAAATTATATGATATCGATATAAAAAACCTTGACCCCCGCATTTTAGATACGGAAATAATAATAATATCCGATGTGACAAATCCCCTGTGCGGTGAGAAGGGAGCATCCAATGTCTACGGGCCTCAGAAGGGTGCAGATAAGGAAATGATAAAGATCCTTGATAATAATTTGCTGCACTACTCAAATATAATAAGAGAAAGGCTCAATAAGGATATATTGGATGTTCCGGGTTCCGGAGCTGCAGGAGGCCTTGGAGGAGGACTTATCGCTATATTGAACGCCAAGATTTGCCGAGGCATAGAAACAGTTCTCGATCTAATCGGCATAGATGAACACTTAAAAGATTCCGATTTAGTTATAACGGGAGAAGGTAAAATTGATGGACAGTCTATATTCGGCAAGGTGCCTGTAGGTGTGGGCAAAAGAGCTATGAAATACAATGTTCCTGCCATAGCCATAGTAGGCAGCGTTGGAGAAGATTATGAAAAGGTATATGAACATGGTATAAATGCGGTAATAGATATAGTAAACAGGCCTATGAAGCTGAGTGAAGCCGTAGAAAATGCTTCTTGTTTAATTGAAAAAGCTGCAGAAAATGCTATGAGAATATACAGTATAAACAGAAGAGCCTAAAATATAAAGGGGCTGTTGCATAGCGCAATCAGCCTGTCACTCCCTTTGGTTTAAAAAGCTTCGTATATGGCCTTGATGGCTTTTTCAAAGTCGGCATTCTCAATGCCTACGATTATGTTCAACTCGCTGGAGCCCTGGGTGATCATCCTTATATTGATGCCTTCCGTAGCTAAAGCGGTAAAAACCTTGGCGGATATACCCTTGGTCTTTATCATGCCTCTTCCTACCACAGCTATGAGAGCCATATTGGGATAGCATATGATTGAATCAGGGTTGCAATAAATACGGATTTCCTCCATCACCTTTTCCAATTTGGAATTCAGCTCTAAATCAGAAATTATCAACGATACGGAATCTATTCCGGAGGGCATATGCTCCACAGCGATATCATTGGTTTCCAGTATGGACATTAGCTTGCGGAAAAAGCCTTTGTCTGCTCCCATCAAGGTCTTTTCGATGGATATAACGGTGAAATCTTTTTTTCCGGCCACTCCTGTTATTGTACCTGAGTAAGTAACCGGAGATAAATCATTGAGTATCATTGTACCCGCATCTTCCGGCGAGTTGGTATTCTTTATGCTGATGGGTATGCCCGCTTCCTTTGCGGGGAAAATAGCTTCCTCGTGAAGCACCGAAGCACCCATATAGGATAGCTCTCTAAGCTCCTTATATGTGATCCTTTCGATGCCCTTGGGATTTTTTACGATACGGGGATCTGCCATGAGAAAGCCCGATACATCAGTCCAGTTTTCATAAAGCTCTGCCTCTACTCCTCTGGCGACGATGGAGCCTGTTACATCAGAGCCTCCCCGGGAGAAGGTCCTGATCTGGCCATCGGGCATCGAACCATAAAATCCGGGAATTATTGCGTGAGATACTCCTGCCAATCTGGACTGCACTTTTTTCTGAGTGGCTTCCGAATCAAACTTGCCTCTTTTATCGAATAGAACTAATTCTGCAGCATCAATAAATTCATAGCTCAGATAATGAGAAAGTATGATTGCATTCAAATATTCGCCCCGGCTTGCTGCATAATCCCTGGAGGCGCCCCGTTGAATTTTTTCCTTAACATCATTTAGAATACCATCGATACCGAAATGCAAATTTAGATCCTCGCATATATCCTTGTATCTTTTTTCGATGATGCAATAAACCTCATCGAAGCTGAGTTCGTGAGCTGCAAGCTGCTGGCACATATAAAGCAGATCTGTGATCTTATGATCCTTTTTATCACGCTTGCCGGGTGCCGAAGGGATGATATACCTCCTTCTGGCATCGGATTCCACAATTTTTTTTACTTTTGCAAACTGCCGGCTGTCGGCCAGAGAACTGCCGCCGAATTTTGCTACAATTATATTCTTCAATTTAATTGCCCCCTAAACATCCAAATTAAAAATAATATAAAAAGCACCCATCCCGGATAGGATGAGAGCTTATATAGGCTCTTTCCAATCATTATTTTCTATTTTATGACGATTGATCCACTGTGTCAAGCTGCAAATTACATTTGTGCGCCAAAATGGACAATAACTTAGAAAAATCTGAATTTCGCAGGAAAGCAGTATGAATAAATACTAAAAAGGTAAAATATGTAATAAGTTCGGCTATATAAACAATATATGATATAATATAATCAGCAGGCGCATTGTATTTTAACTTAATTTGTTGTGCTAACTTATGTTAAGCATATAGGAGTTAGGCGGAGCTCAATATCCGTATGCCTGGCTCTTGTTTTTTAATATTGATAAATTTGGAGGATATGAAGAATGAATTTAGAATTGATATTTAATTTACAGCAGAAAGAGGCAAAGGGTATTTTGCCGACAATATTGGAAAAGATTAAAGATAAAGAGGGATTTGTAGCAGAAATACAGGCTAATGCAATCAAGGGCGATTTTACATCTTTATATATTGTTTCCAGAAACAAAGATTTTTTTGACCAGGGGTTTGTTAACAGCAATGATTTCAGGTTAAATGCCATAAGTGAAATAATAAAAATAATCAAAGATGAAGGGAGAGATGCTTCATTTCAAAACCAAATCATAAATTATATCATGCAGGTGAGAGAGAATAATTTTCTAATATATGTCTTAGACAACATATTATATAAAGAAGAATACTTTACCGCCAAAAATATTCAAGTTTTCATTTCAACCTTATCCGGTGAGTTTAAGGCTTCCAAAATAGATGATGAGCAGAAAGAAAAACTGCAATCTGTAATATATAAGCATTTCATAAATTTACAGGCGGAAACACAAGAATCACTTTTGAGAATGCTGGAAGCTTTAAAAATAGTTGACTTATATAAAACTGCAGTGCTTTTTAATACTGCCGGAGGGACTATCAGAAAGAATCTGGCGGATACTGTGAAGAACTATATACCTTATGAAAAGGGCTCCGAGATCATAAACGATTTAAATATATTGAATGCTGATTCGGCTGTAGATGAGAACAGTATGCTGATATTCATTATAGCTTTGGGCAAATATGAACCCGGTAAAATTGCCTCCATCATAAAGAAGCTTAAGATCAATAGTATTGTATACGAATATGCTGTAAAAAGGATAATAGAGCTGATGGATGAAAGGATAATTGATGAGAGCAAGTTTTCCAATGTTTTGAAAATGATTTAGCAGGAATAGAAGAGAGATTCCATTAGTTGGAATCTCTCTAAGAAACCTTTTCTTTAAAGAAATCTGTGTTTTC
Source organism: Clostridiaceae bacterium (assembly GCA_003527145.1). Taxonomy (GTDB): domain Bacteria; phylum Bacillota; class Clostridia; order Lutisporales; family Lutisporaceae; genus Lutispora. The sequence continues at coordinate 7,841 of DPSW01000445.1, forward strand.
GATTCTGCTGAATCCTACTGATTCATAGAACTTAATGAGCCTGTTTTTTAAAGCAACCATCTTCTCGTCTTTCGGGTTCATTATATATTCTACTTTACCGTCTATTTTCTCCAAGGGGCCTGGCATAAGATAGATATATAGTATCCTTTTACTGATGCCATGCAAGAAGTCAGGAAGGACTTGAAAAATCTTTTTACCCAAGCCTTGGCCTCTGAACTCCTTTTCTATAAACAGTTCAGTAATATAAAAGGCTGTGCCTGCTGATTTATTTCTTGATAACACTTGCACAAAGAAGCTTTTGATCTCTTCTTCATCTTCCTTGTCCTTAAATTTCAGGACTTTTAATGCTTCATCACCTTTCAATTCATTGAAAATATTGCTTACATCCAGCAATACTCCCCTGATATAACCTACCTTCTGGTTTTTTTCAATGATATGAATGGTCATCTGTTTTTTATACTCCCATAGCTTTAAGATTTTCTTATCGCTATGGTCATTACTGGGGTCGTCCGTTTCCATAAAAAATTACACCTCTAATCTGATTTCTAAATATATGTTAGTAGATTTTCATCAAAAAAACAAAGCCCATTTTTTCGGAAAAGCTATCAAATATCAGAAGCTTTCATCGTTTGATTTGTAAAAATATCAGCAGGGTCATATTTATTCCGTATATCTAAAGAAAGTATAAGTTTTCACAGTAAAATATATGATAATATATAAATGAAAAGGAAAGTCATACAAAAGTGTTGAAGTATATAATATACGATAAAATGAAAGATTTTCTTGGGAAAGGAGGATTCCATGAAGAGGATTGTTGCATTTACCGGCGCCGGCATATCCAAAGNNATCCAAAGCCAGCGGCATCCCTACATTTCAGGATATGGATGGAATCAGAGAAAAGCTGAGCTTAGATTATTTCATGTCAAATACGAAGGATTTCTATGATGTTTTGCAGGGGATGAAGAGGAATGTGGATAAAGCTCTGCCAAACGCGGCCCACATAGCCATAGCCCATCATGATATACCTGTAGTCACTATGAATATAGACGGGCTTCATAAAAGAGCGGGAAGCAAAAAGGTCATTGAAGTCCATGGGAATCTGGATTATGTTTTGTGCATGAAATGCGGAAAGGAATATGACTTTTCATGCATCGACAATTCTATATACTGCAGACAATGCAACGGATTGTTGAAGCCGGAGGTTGTTCTTTACGGAGAGATGATCGCAAAATACCATGAGGCCATTGAACTCATAAGCTCCGCTGACGAGCTGCTGGTGGTTGGGACATCTTTTTACACCTCTACTTCATCGATCATGGTGGAAGCGGCGCAGATGTCGGGAGCAAAGGTCACAACCATCAATATGGACGCGGAGACTGAAGTGCCCAGATATTTGCGCCGCTGCATAGAAGGGGAATAGCGATGTATAATACATTATTAATAAAATTCCATTGAAAGGCAGTGATATCATGAAAGAAATATATACCAGAAGAAGTATAAGAAAGTATGATAATAAACCTGTGACAGATGAGCAAATCCATGAGCTGCTGCGGGCCGCCATGTATGCGCCGTCTGCTGGAAACGAGCAGCCCTGGCATTTTGTTGTTATCAAAGATCGCTCCGTCTTAGATGAGATTCCGAAGCATCATCCCTATACCCAGATGCTGCTGGAGGCTCCCCTGGCTATCATCCCTTGCTGCGATTCCAGCAATCTGAAATATGACGGAGCTTTCTGGATTCAGGACATGGCTGCATCCATACAAAACATATTGCTTCAGGCAGAGTCCATGGGTCTGGGCACATGCTGGTGCGGAGTATACGCCAGAGAAGAGCTGGTGGAGAAGATCTCCGGGATGCTGAATTTGCCGGAGCACATCATACCGGTAGCGGTCATAGCTGTAGGATATCCGGGAGAGAAAAGGGAAGTAGGGGGAAGGTTCAGGCCGGATAGAGTACATTATGATAAATGGTAAGGGAAGAACATGATAATAGATAGCCTGGACAAAACCTCCCGGCAGTGTTGCTGCTCAGGAGGTTCATGCTTTTATTGGGCATTACTTGTTCACAACATTGATGGGATTCCCTGATAAAAAGCGGGCCAGGCTGTCTGCTGCCATATCCATGATCCTCTGTCTTGCTTCCTTTGAAGCCCATGATATATGAGGCGTTATTATGCAATTCTTTGCTTTAAGCAGTACATTGTCTTCTTTTATAGGCTCGGATGACACTACATCAACAGCAGCTCCTGCTACCTTTCCGCTATTCAGGGCCTCTGCCAGGTCTTCTTCCACGATGAGAGCTCCCCGGGAATTATTGATGAGTATTACTCCATCCTTCATCTTAGCTATGGAATTCTTATTTATCATTCCTTTTGTGCTTTCATTGGAAGGGCAATGCAATACGATAACATCTGAGGAAGACAGCAATTCATCCAGATCCGCATATTTCATGGTCTCATTTTCCAAGCTCTTGTTCTTGCTGGGATTGTATGCCAGCACATTCATACCAAATGCCTGAGCGGCTTTTCCCGTAGATTGCCCTATCCTGCCGTAGCCTATGATGCCCATAGTCTTGCCCGCCAGCTCAATGATGGGGTAGTGCCAGTAGCACCAATCTGGCGAGTTGGCCCAGTCACCCCTATGTACGGATTCATCATGCACTCCCACATGATGGCATATTTCCAAAAGGAGTGCGATGGCCATCTGTGACACTGTGGCTGTGCCGTAGCTGGGTATGTTTGTTACAGCAATCCCCTTTTGGGATGCAGCCTTGACATCCACCACATCGTAGCCTGTTGCCAGAACTCCTATNNATGGGGTCTTATTGGTAAAGACTATATCCGCATCCTGGATCCTATCCAAGATCAAATCGTCATCACTTTTGTCAAATGAGGTCCTATCATATACAACCAAATTCCCGAAATTTTCGATGGCCCTCCAAGACAAATCTCCCGGGTTTAATGTATATCCATCCAATACAACTATTTTCATATATCATACTCCTCTCTAAATCAATCCGATAGCCTAGTGCCACTATAGTTATATTCAATCTCATACTAATGGTTAACAGGGATAAAATCAACCATAATATATAATATGTAAAAGAGGTTTTATGGGCTATGCATAGAAATTCTAAAAGATGGCAAAACCAAGGGTACAAATGTATCGATCAAGCTTAAGGATGAAGGTGCAAATATGAAACAGGTAACAGCAGCAATAATAAAAGATGATGGCAGATATCTCATATGCCAGCGTGGAGCAGATGACGAATGTGGACTCTTGTGGGAGTTCCCCGGGGGGAAGCTTGAAGAGGGTGAAAGCCTTGAGGAATGTATTATCCGAGAAATCAAAGAGGAGCTGGAGCTGAATATAAGAGTGCTGGGGGTTTTTACCACCAGTGTATACCGTTTCGACAGCAAAGAAATCCTCTTTACCGTTTTTAATGCGGAGATAATCGGCGGTAGCATGAAGCTTAATGTCCATAACGATGCAAAGTGGGTAACCTTGGAAGAGATGCCGCTATATGAATTTATGCCTGCGGATGTTAATTTTGTTGAGAAGCTATTAAATAGGAAGTAGAGTATAAAGATACCTACGCTTTTTCGGCGCAGGGTTTTTATGCCCCAAGTTTTGTCATATTGACGAAAGGAAGGCGCAATAGCAAATGAGAAAAAAGGATAAGATTTCTGGCATACAGTTCCGAAGAATAATTATACACATAACAATTGATGTATTAATATCAATAATGTAATATAAAAGTGTAAAGTATGATTATNNTTAAAAATGAAAGGTTATGCAATGTTAGGAATTGGCAAGACTGGTTGGATTGAAAAGGCATATCCTAAATGCGGCCCATTAGACGCAATAGTTAAGCCCATCGCTGTTTCTCCATGCACTTCAGATGTGCATACTGTTTGGGAGGGAGCCATTGGCGAGCGAAAAGACATGATTCTTGGGCATGAAGCCGTTGGCGAAGTAGTAGAAGTCGGTGAACTTGTTAGAGACTTTAAGCCCGGTGACAAAGTAATTGTTCCGGCTATCACTCCTGATTGGAATTCCCTCCAGTCCCAGGCAGGTTATTCCATGCATTCCGGCGGCATGCTGGCAGGTTGGAAATTTTCAAATTTCAAGGATGGAGTTTTCGGTGAATTTTTCCACGTCAATGATGCAGATGGGAATCTGGCCATTTTGCCTGAAGGTGTGGATGCAGCCGCCGCAGTTATGCTGAGCGATATGGTTCCTACAGGTTTTCATGGAGTTGAGCTGGCTGATATCCAGTTTGGTGATGATGTTTGTGTCATAGGTATAGGTCCTGTTGGATTGATGGCCGTAGCCGGTGCTGCTCTTCGTGGTGCATCTAATCTATATGCGGTAGGTTCACGTCCAAATTGTGTAAAGATTGCCAGGGAGTATGGGGCAACTGATATTATCAACTATCGGGAAGGCGACATTGTAGAG
>DPSW01000445.1:12306-29830 GCA_003527145.1 Clostridiaceae bacterium
CAGGCGGAGATGTGGATACCTTTATTCAAGCCATTAAGATGGTAAAACCGGGCGGAAGAGTTGGAAATGTAAATTACCTGGGTTCCGGTGATTATGTAAAAATTCCAAGGGCTGAATGGGGATGCGGTATGGGTCACAAAGTGATCGCCGGAGGATTAATGCCCGGCGGCAGACTCCGTATGGAAAAGCTTGTTACTTTGATGCAAACGGGCAGATTAGNNACACAAGTAAGCTTCTCACCCATAAATTTAAAGGCTTTGAAAAAATGGAAGAGGCATTAATGCTCATGAAAGACAAGCCGAAGGATTTGATTAAGCCTATTGTTATAATATAGGCCAGATCCGTTAAAAAAAAGACTTATCCCGGATGGAATAAGCCTTTTTTAAATTCATCAGTCGTTTTGTACCTGATCGATCTTGGCCTTGGTTTCTTCAATTTCTGCATATTTGGCACTTATGCTGTCACAGAGGGCGACGACTTGTTCGCTGGGTGAGCCTTGACCGTTGATATAGGCATTATAGACGACTTCTCCGATTTCACCCTTGAGCTTTTTGATATCTCCTTCAAGCTGAGAAATATGCATCTTTAGCTTGCCTATTTCCATCAAGTCCTGAGATTTATTGCCTACGACTTTAGCTGTGTTCAAGGCTTTGTCTCCTAAATTCTTAAGAAAGCTCATATATTTCAACTCCTTATATTGGGATTTAACTTAATATTCGCCAAAATCAAGTATTTTCCTGCTACACTTATCTATTCCACTTCGATTTTATATTCCGTCCAATTGTTGTTTTCATCAGTTTCCGATACGCCGTAATTGCTGTCCACTTCGTAGATTATGGAATGTACGCCGGGGGAGAGCTTGCCTATGCTTATATTCCAAAAACGGCAGATTTGCCCTGACTTTATAGGGCCTTTGTATGTGAAAAATATTTGCTTGCCGTCTACCCAAAGGGATAATCTTAGAGGTTTATTTGTCGATTGTCCATAATTGGTGGCTGCAAAGGCGATGTAAAGATGATCTGAGGATTTGAAATATGCATCGGTAACTATGTCGCTATATGAATCGTATATTTTGTTTTTATATATGCCCCCGCATATTTTTGTGCCTCCGAAGCGGTATACAGACAGATCCGGCTTTGGCAGCGCATTAAAGAAATCCTGGGAAAAAAACTCATAGGTAAGAGGCGCATTTTTTTTCAGCGCAGCTTTTGTATCCTCATCGAATAAGTACATTGAATAACACTCAGCAAAGTATTCGTTGCAGTGGTCTATGAAATATTGGTTGTTCTCGAATAATATAGGGGCTTCAGCCTTCCACAGCTTCTTAAAGTCATAGCCGTCACTGATCCTTGTGCTTTCTATGGCATTGATCCTGTGAGCTACCTCATGCAGCTCCAGGCATACGCTGCTGTGGCTCTTGTCCCTGCCGCCGCAGGATTCTATCCTCACCACTATGGGATTGCCTCCTATGCCGGGCACATCATCCCAGGTGCAGCCCGTATCCTCCCACCCTCTCGGAGTTTTTCCTTTAAGGTATTCATATTCAGGCTCATCGGTAAGACGGCCGTTTATAAGCTTCATTTTTTCATTCTTTGCTATGAGCCTGTCTATGAGCTTGGGGGGAAAGACCGATATTCTATCTATAATGGAATTGACTTTTTCCACATCGTATTCTTCATTGGGAAGGTTGACAAAGATCCTGTTCAAGGATATAAATTCGGATCTGTATCCGGGCGGGCTTAGGGGGGCATCGAATAAGCCTAAAGGAGCCATACACTGTATAGCGATCAGCAGCATATATGAGAGAAAGGTTTTTTTGCTTTTCACAACATGCCACCTCCTTACCACTCCACTTGAATAATGCAGCTTTATAGAGGTTGTTAAAAAATTATCGTTTATTATTATTATAGCATCAAAGAGCGTATAATGAAACATAAATGATACAGATAATAATATTGCTATAGGGGAAAATAATACATATGCTATAATAAAATAAAAAAATATTTTTCTTGCAAGGAGGGGTTAGCTTGATTGAAAGGGACATTATAAAGGATATTTTAGGGAAAGCCTTATCTACCGGGGGAGATTTCGCAGAGGTATTCATAGAGGATACTGAGAGAAGCTCTTTAGGCTTGGTCAACGGTAAGATTGAGACCGCTGTTTCAGGCAGGGATTTCGGAATAGGTATAAGGATATTAAAAGGTTTGAGAAGCATATATGCCTATACCAACGATACTTCCAAAGAATCGCTTTTGAGGACTGCCCATAATGCAGCATTGGCCCTGGGGGATATAAAAGAGGACATGGCAGTGGAGTTGATAGAGAGGGTCAATGCCAATATTAACCCCGTAGCTTATGTACCAAAGGGAATCGATATCGCCAGGAAGGTTTCAAAGCTTAAGGAAGCCTATAAGGCGGCTAAGGATTACAGCCAGGAGATAGCCCAGGTCATGTCAAGCTATGTGGATGTGGATCAGAGAGTCGTTATAGCCAATAGCGAAGGCCTATATACCACGGATAGAAGGATAAGATCCAGGTTCGCTGTTCAGGCCATTGCCAGCGACGGCAAAGAGAACCAAACAGGCTACGAAGCCCCAGGCAGGAGCATGGGCTTTGAATTGTTCGATATAATCGATCCTGCAGAGTGCGGCAGAGAAGCTTCAAGGATTGCGGTAACAATGCTCCATGCGCCCTTGTGCCCGTCGGGCAAGATGATAGTTTCCATAGATAACGGCTTTGGGGGAGTCATATTCCACGAAGCCTGCGGACATTCTCTGGAAGCTACGTCAGTGGCAAAGGGCAATTCGGAATTTGCAGGAAAGCTGGGGCAGAAGATCGCATCGGATAAGGTCACTGCAATAGATGACGGCACTCTTTCCAATGCATGGGGTTCCATAAATATAGACGATGAAGGTAATCCTTCCAGAAAAAATATCCTCATAGAAAACGGGATATTGAAGGGTTATATGATAGATAAGCTGAACGGAAGAAGAATGGGGATGGAAGCCACGGGAAGCTCCAGAAGGCAGTCTTATAAATTCGCTCCCACTTCCAGGATGACAAACACCTACATAGCACCGGGCAATGATGAGAATGACAATATAATCAAGTCCATGGACTACGGGCTCTATGCGAAAAAAATGGGAGGCGGCTCCGTCAATCCGGTGACAGGAGAATTCAACTTTGCGGTATTGGAAGGCTATATGGTCAAGAACGGCAAGATAGATACGCCGGTGAGAGGCGCTACTTTGATAGGAAAAGGCTCGGAGATACTCACCAGGATAGACATGGTGGGCAAGGAACTGGATTTGGCAGCAGGCATGTGCGGCTCAGTGAGCGGAAACGTACCCACAAATGTAGGTCAGCCGCTGATCCGGGTATCGGAAATCACAGTAGGCGGTAGAGAGTAGGAGGTGTATGGTTATGATCATTAAGGATTTTGCCGATAAGCTTTTTTCCAGGGCAAAGGAGGAAGGCTTTACAGAGTATGAGATATATTATGTGGATGGGGACAGCTTCAAGGTGACCATTTATAAAGGAGAAATAGACCAGTACAGCCTAAATTCCTATAGAGGCTTGAGCTTCAGGGGCTTGTACAACGGAAAGATGGGATATTCCTATACAGAGGTTTTGGATGATTATGCCGTAGAAATGCTGATAAAGGATGCCAAGGAAAATGCCCTCGCCATCGAAGATGAAGAGGTAGACATAATATACGGCGGCCAGGACAGCTATGCAGAGATATCAGGCTTCAATGAAGAATTATCCCGGATGAAGGCTGATGAAAAGATAAAGCTTGCGCTGCAGCTTGAGAAGGATACATTGGGCCAAAGCCAAAAGGTAAAGAACATAGAGGACTGCATGGTGGTCACGGGTGCCGGAGAAAACAGGATAATAAACTCCAAGGGTTTGGACCTGCAGTATAAGTCAAATACCATATATGCTGTAGTGGCGCCTGTTGTGGAGGAAGGGGGCAAGGTCAACACAGCTTTTGCCTTCAAGGCCTCAAATGATTCCGGCGAAATAGATACCATGGTTTTGGCAAAGGAAGCTGTGGGAGACGCATTGGCTAATATGGGAGCGGAAAGCATACCTACAGGTAAATATAAGGTTATAATAAGAAATGATGTCATGGCAGATATACTGGATACTTTTTCAGGGNNAGATATACTGGATACTTTTTCGGGCATATTTTCTGCTTATAATGTTCAGAAAGGCATGTCCTTGCTGAAGGAAAAAGTCGGAACGGATATTGCTTCAAAGGCTGTCACCATAATTGACGATCCGCTCATGGAAAAGGGTTTGGCTTCTGCACCCTTTGATGCGGAAGGTGTTGCATGCCATACAAAGACAGTGGTTGAGGAAGGAAAGCTCAAAACACTGCTGTATAATCTAAAAACCGCCTTAAAGGATGGAGTAAAATCAACAGGAAATGCTTCGAAGGGTTCCTACTCTTCGCCTGTAGGAGTATCACCCAGTAACTTTTATATCAAACCCGGTGAAAAAGCTTTGGAAGAATTAATAAAGGCCTTGGAAGACGGCATGCTGATCACTGAAGTTCAGGGCTTGCACTCAGGTGCCAACGGAGTATCAGGAGATTTCTCTCTCGCTGCAAAAGGCTTTGAGATAAAAAACGGCAAAAAAGTTAAGCCGGTTGAACAAATAACGGTAGCAGGAAACTTTTACGCCCTTCTCAAGGATGTGATCGAAGCGGGAGGAGATCTAAAATTCGGGATGCCTTCAGGAGGCTGTTTCGGCAGCCCCAGCTTGATAATCAGAGAACTGGCTATATCCGGAAAGTAATAAGCCAAATCTATCCGTTGACACAAAGCGCTATTGATTATATAATTTAATCTGTATCATTGATTGTTTACAGCTTGGCCGTGCTAGATGGGGAGTTTGCGGTGCCCTGTAACCTGCAATCCGCAGCAGCAGGATTGAATTCCTTTGCTTAGGCCGGCGTCTGTAAGGTCTGACCTTGATAAGTGGTGATGATGATTGGGTCCTGCGCAACAGAAATTTATGAACCCCGTCAGGTCCGGAAGGAAGCAGCGGTAAGTAAACCCTTCTGTGTGCCGCGGGGATGCCTGATTGGAGCTAACTGTCCGGGTAACGCTTGGAGATGTCCGAAGCCGAAGAAAGGTGCACGGCCATTTATATTTTAAAAAGAAAGTTCGTAATATTACGGGCTTTTTTCTTTTTCTCAGCATATATAGTTTTCCAAACTGGGAAAAATGTTATAATATATATTAGTCATAAACATGAGGAGTTGATAATATGTACACCGCATTATACCGCAAATGGAGGCCTAAAAAATTCGAGGATGTTTGCGGTCAGGAACAGATCACCACAATTTTAAAAAATCAAATCAAGGCTAATCAGCTTTCTCATGCCTATTTATTTTGCGGCACCAGGGGAACAGGCAAGACCAGCACGGCAAAGCTTCTTGCTAAGGCAGTGAATTGCTTTGACCTTGTAGACGGCAATCCCTGTGACCGCTGCGAAAGCTGCATCAGCATAAATCAAGGCAATTCTATGGATGTTTTTGAAATAGATGCGGCATCAAACAGAAGGATTGAGGACGTAAGAGACCTGAGAGAAGCGGTAAAGTTTGCTCCCGCCTTGGGCAAGTACAAAGTATATATAATAGACGAGGTTCATATGCTCACCAATGAAGCCTTCAATGCATTGCTGAAAACCTTGGAGGAGCCTCCGGCCTATGTAAAATTTATACTGGCAACAACAGAGCCTCACAAATTGCCTGCTACTATATTGTCCAGATGCCAGAGATTTGATTTCAAGCGCCTCGTTCAGGATAATATTGTGAATAGATTGGAATATATATGTAAGGAAGAAAATATTAAAGCTGATGACGATGCTTTGAGGCTCATAGCGAGAAATTCCGACGGAGCCATGAGAGATGCCATAAGCATTATGGATCAATGTGCCGTATTTGGCAAAATGAACATAAACCATGATGATGTTCTTAAAGTTTTGGGCATAGTAAATGATGAATATCTTTTCAAAATGGCAGAGGCCATATTGGAGGGGAACAGCTCGAAGGCCATGCTCCTCATTCAGGAAATCTCACGTGAAGGAAAGGATATGAACCAATTTGCCAGAGATCTTCTCAATCACTATAGAAATCTTCTTATGGCTAAACTGGTAGACCAAGCTGAGGATGTTATAGATTTATCCAAAGAGACTATCTCAATGCTGAGGGACCAGAGCAGCCGCTACGGAAGAGACAACATCATCAGGTGCATAAATATTTTATCAGAGCTGACATCGGAGATAAAATGGTCACCGCAGCCCAAAACGATTTTGGAAGTATCCATAATAAAAATGTGCAAGCTTCAGAAAGATATAAGCTCCGACGGCTTGTTGGCAAGGATAGAAAAGCTGGAGGAGGCCCTGGCAAGGGGAGAGATATCCATAACCGCCATACCGGAGGATAAAAAAACAAAAAAGGAAGAGAAGAAAGAAGAAAAGAAAGTTCCGGAAAAGATAAGAAAGGCTGATGTTAAACCACTATCACCGGAGATAATGGAGAAGTGGGACGGTTTTATACAAGAGATTAAAAGCAGAAAGAAAATGAAGCTGAGAACCTATTTGGCATTATGCAAGCCGGCAATAGTTGACGGTGAAAAGATTATGCTCTGCTTTACCAGGCAGGATTCCTTCTCAAAGGAGGCTGTCGAGAGAGCTGATACCAAGAAGGAAATTGAAGAAATTGCATGCGAATACTTCTCCAAGCCCATAAAAATAAAAGCCATATTTGAAGATGAAGCCGGGAAGCTTGATGATGAAGTCAAGGACGATGCAAAGGTCGACGATATAGTAAAAAAAGCTATTGAGCTATTTGGCGAAGACCTCGTTGAAGTAGTGGAAGAAGACTAAGAACTTAGGGTTACGGAAACCACTGAAATACACGGAAATTTTCACGAAAGAACACAGACGGGATGATGTATTTTAATTTATCAAGATATTCCAAAGGTTATTGTAAATTCATCAAAAAAATAATAAACTAATCATGTGCAAAGTATAATACCCTTTTCGTGAAATTTAGTGAGAGATTCAGTGACCTTCAGTGGTTAAATAATAAAGAGGAGGAATAATAATGGCGAGAGGTGGATTCCCAGGAGGAATGGGGAACATGAACAATATAATGAAGCAGGCTCAGAAGATGCAGCAGGAAATGGTGAAGCTTCAGCAGGAAATAGAACAAAGAACTATAGAAGCAAGCGCAGGAGGCGGAGCTATCACAGTGGTTATAAACGGCAAGAAGCAAGTACAGTCCATAGCCATAAAGCCTGAAGTGGTGGATCCTGATGATGTTGAAATGCTTCAGGATCTGGTAATGGCTGCTGTCAACGAGGCTATCAGGCAGGCTGACGAAATGATGGCCCGAGAAATGAGCAAATTTACAGGTGGTATGAACCTGCCCGGAGGTTTATTCTAATGAACTATTACGCAGCTCCTATTGCAAAGCTTATCGAAGCTTTTACAAGATTGCCCGGCATAGGGAGCAAAACGGCTCAGCGACTGGCTTTTTATCTTCTTGATATGCCTCAGAAGGAAGCGGAGGAATTGGCTCATGCAATAATAAATGCAAAGAGAAGCGTAAGATACTGTGAAATATGCTCCAATATTACGGATAGTGATAAATGCAATATATGCTCCGATGCCAAAAGGGATGAAAGCATAATATGTGTAGTTGAAGATCCAAGGGATGTTGTGGCCATGGAAAAGACGAGGGAATTTAGGGGCCTTTATCATGTGCTTCATGGAGCAATTTCTCCTATGGACGGCATAGGACCTGATGATATTAGGCTTAAGGAGCTGTTAGCCAGACTCAAGGACGGAAAGATAAAAGAAGTCATACTGGCGACCAATCCAAATATAGAAGGGGAAGCCACAGCTATGTATATTTCAAAACTGATAAAACCCTTAGGTGTGAAAACTACAAGGATCGCACATGGAGTGCCCGTCGGCGGGGATCTTGAATACGCTGATGAGGTCACTTTGATGAAAGCCTTAGAAGGCAGAAGAGAAATTTAGACAAGGCCTCCGTATATTTTTTCTATAATATGGGTATATTTATATAAAAATAGAAAAAATATGAGGAGGCATTTCATTTGTCCGCAAATTTAGAAGTCAAGCAGCTTTTACATATGATACCCGGTTTTGTGAAAAGCAAAAAGGACAGCAGCAATGAGGAGTTTTTTATGGCCGTTGCTAAAGCTCGCCAGGAATGGTACGATGCGCAAAACTATTTTGAAAACGTGGTTGAATCGGACTTGATCGATCATGCAATTTATAAGATGGAAGCGGCGAAATCTAAATATATGTATATGATAAAACGTGCCAGGCAATGCGGCATAAAGATGGACTTTTGATTATTGTTTGTTTTTGAAGTGTTTAAAGAAAATATAAATGGCTCTTCGGCTGTTTTTTGTGAAAGCTATGCAAAAAATCTATTGCTGGATTCTTACAAAAATAGTGGAAGAGCTATTTTGCTGCGAAAAAATATTAATAAAATATTATGTAATATTTTATTAATATTGAAATATATATTATTTAGCCAAGTTGTAGTAAAAGGAGGCGATATTGTGCCCCAGGTAGATATTTTTACCATATTGGCCGTATTTTTGGCCATTGGAGTTATTTATATCATTGGAATGCTTTTGGTGGTGCCAATAAAAATTGTAATCAAATTTATAATCAACGGTATAATCGGTGCAGTTGCTCTTTTCTTCCTCAATATATTTGGCGGATTTATCGGGATAACTATCGCTATAAATCCGGTAACTGCTCTTATAGCCGGCTTTCTGGGAATACCGGGAGTGCTGCTGCTATTGTTCCTGCAATATTTTCTATGAGTGTCATAGTGGAAATATTATCTTAAATAATAAATGGGATTATTAAAATGTTTTAATAATCCCATTTATTATGGCAGCAATTCAGTTTACTAAATTTCATTATATTAATAAATACTGAAAATTTCAACTATATGTTGAGATTTGAACGAAATTGATGTATAATAAAAAATGTTTAAACTTAAACACAAAGCAACAGATAAGTAAAAAGTTTAACAAAATGCCTCTGGTATCATTTGCAATATTAAGATGTATGCAAATATTAGCAGATGATAATGATAAAAATCAAAAAATAATATACAAAGATGGAGGGAATAAAATGAAAAAAGTTATCAGCGCGGCATTAATTATGGTAATGGTACTATCACTTATCACAGGGTGCTCTAACGATTCTTCGGGAAACTCGGCAGGTGGACAATCTCAAAATCCGGGTTCATCGTCCTCAAAAGAAATAAAATTTGCCTCACCGGTAGATGTATCCAGCCTGGACCCAAGAAATGCAACCGGTACAACTACAGCACAAATATTAGCCCATATTTATAGCAGCCTTCTAAAGACAGATGCTAATGGAGCTATAGCTAAAGATTTGGCAGAATCTTATGAATCAGTTAATGATACCACATGGAAATTCAAGCTTAAAGAAGGTATTACATTTCATGATGGTTCCAAACTTACATCAGAAGATGTAAAGTATACCATCGATACTATTAAAGATAAGGATAAGAAATTTAAGCTTGCTTCAGACTTTTCTTTTATGACAGTAAATGTAACCGATGAGCTGAGCTTCGAAATTGTTACTGACCAGCCTTTTGCAGCTCTTCCTTTAAGACTGACCTATGTTAAGATTATCCCCAAGGCATATGTTGAAAGAGTAGGGGATGAAGAGTTTGCAAAAAATCCTGTAGGTTCCGGTCCTTACAAATTTGTTGAGCGCAAAAAAGATGAAAAGGTTGCAATGGAAGCCTACGAAAACTATTTTGGCGGCAAACCGGCAGTGGGAAAGGTTACTTATTTAATTATTCCTGAAGCAGCAGCAAGGATTGCGGCTTTGGAAGCCGGAGAAGTCGATATAATAAGCAATGTAGAAACTAGTCAGGTTGAAAGACTCAAATCTGCAGACAACCTTGATGTAATAGGGAACCCGACAACTCGTGTTATTTTCATCGGTATGAATACGCTTATTGATAGTCCGTTAAAGAATGTAAAAGTGAGACAAGCACTTAACTATGCTGTTGATAAAGATGCAATAATCAAGGGAGTCTTGGATGGTTACGGGACTCAAATTGCAACGATCTCTACTCCTCAGTATGAAGGCTACGACTCATCTATTGCTCCATATGAGTATGACCCGGAAAAGGCAAAACAATTGTTAACTGAAGCAGGATATCCAAATGGCTTTGAACTAAAGTTGAGTGTTACTTCCGGATATCTTAACGGTCAGGACGTTGTACAGGCTATAGCAGCTCAGCTTGCGGAAGTTGGAATAAAGTGTACTGTAAGAGAAGCCGACAGCAATACTCAGCGTGAGCAGATAGCTGCAGGTACTGTTGACCCTCTTTATATGAATGGAATAGGCGGTCCCTACTCTAATATTGATCTGGTAACTAAACTTTCCTTCTCCACAGGAGAAAGATATTCCACATATAGCAATCCTGATTTTGATGCATTAAGGCTTAAAGCTGCTGCTACAGTTGATAAGAATGAAGCTGCTGAGCTTTTGTCTCAGCTCCAGCAAATGGCTAAGGATGAAGCGCCGGCTATTTTCTTATACCAACAATATGGCCTCTATGGATACAATAAGAGAGTTATTAATTGGACTCCCAGAGTTGATGAAATGATAGTGGTAACTGATGCGGATGTACAATAATTTACTGAGAAAATTTTAATATATCATTTTGACATTAGGGATGATGTACTGGGTTTTCTGCCTTACATCATCCCCGGTCTAATATACCCAAAAGAAAGGTGGGTAAGTATGGCGAAATACTTAGCTAAAAGACTTGGCCAATCTCTCATTGCTGTTCTCGGAATTACGCTGGTGGTTTTTTTAGTATTAAATGTTGCAGGAGATCCTGTTCAACTGATGCTGCCGCCAAGTGCTTCCCAGGCAGATATTGAAGCGATGAGAGAGGAGATGGGCTTTAACGATCCGATTATAGTTCAGTTTGGCCGTTTTTTAAAAGGGGCTGTAGTAGGGGATTTTGGTATGTCTTACAACTATAATGAGCCCGCCATGGCTGTTGTACTTGAAAGGCTTCCTGCTACTTTGAAGCTTGCCGGTGCTGCTTTATTAATATCTTTAATATTCGGCATACCTGCTGGAATAATATCAGCAATTAAGCGTAATTCGAAAACTGATGCAGTGATCCGAAGTATATCGTTGTTAGGTCAATGTATCCCTGCTTTTTGGCTTGGTATTATGCTTATAATGATATTCTCTGTTAAACTCAGATGGCTTCCGACATCAGGCAATGATTCCTGGAAATCAATTATAATGCCTGCTTTTACATTAGGAGTTTTTACCGCGGCAACCATTACGCGGCTGCTGCGTTCCAACATGCTGGAGATTATGACCAAGGAATATATAGATGTAGCTAAGGCTAAGGGATTGGGCGGATATATGATAGTCATGAAACACGCATTTAAAAATGCGCTGAGTTCTATTCTTACGGTTCTTGGTCTTCAGATTGCATCATTGATAGGCGGAGCTGTAATTACCGAGACAGTCTTTGGTTGGCCGGGTATCGGCAGGTTGGCCGTCCAGTCTATTACTAACAGTGACTTTATGGTGGTGGAGGCTATAGTATTTATAATGGCTATATCCTTTACCTTAATAAATCTGGTTGTAGATATATTATATTGTATTATCAATCCACGCATAAAGATGCAGTAAGGAGGGGAACTCGATGTGGAATAATTTAAAGGAAAGCAAGACAGGCATTTTAGGACTAAGCATAGTCCTGTTGGTCATCGTTGTTGCCTTTACTGCAACAATAATCAGTCCATACGATCCTGTGAAGCAGGATATTATCAATAAGATGAAGCCTCCAGCATGGTCCGAGGGCGGAACTTGGGACCATATTTTTGGGACCGACCAGCTTGGCAGAGACATCTTATCCCGTTTAATATATGGAAGCAGGGTGACACTTATGGTAGCATTCTCAGGTACGATTCTTGCCGGTATAGTTGGAGTTGTTATGGGAGCAATAAGCGGATATTATGGAGGCTGGATTGATTCACTTATTATGAGGATTGTTGACATCCAACTGTCTTTCCCTTTCATACTGCTTGCCTTATTTATCGCTGCAGTGCTGGGGTCCGGTTTGCAGAACATCATACTCATCGCAGGTCTCAGCGGCTGGGTTAGATATGCGAGACTTGTCCGCGGCGAAATACTATCTATAAAAGAGATGGAGTATATAGAGGCAATAAGATCTTTAGGCGGTTCAAACATGAGAATAATTTTTCGGCACATCCTGCCAAATGTTATAAGTCCGGTTATAGTAATAGCGACTCTTGAAATGGCAAAGATCATACTGATGGAGGCTTCCTTAAGTTACCTTGGATTAGGCGTCCCTATTGAGATACCTACCTGGGGAAGGATGCTTTCGGATAGTAGGGTACATCTGGTAACATCTCCATGGATGGCAATATTACCTGGTCTTGCCATAACACTGACCGTTTTGGGTGTGAATCTCTTAGGCGATTGGTTGAGAGATTATCTCGATCCCAAGTTGGATTTCTAAAAAGAATTTGAGGAGATATGGATTATGAGCAAACCTATACTTACGGTAGAGAACTTAACTGTAACTTTTGAAACAAAATATGGCAGGGCAGCAGCCGTCAATGATATAAGTTTTACTTTAAAAGAAGGAGAAAAGCTGGGGCTGGTCGGTGAATCAGGTTCAGGGAAAAGTGTGACTTCCAAGAGCATCATGAGATTGCTGCCATCACCTCCGGCAAAAGTAGAAGGGAAAGTATTTCTCGGTGATAAGAACCTTCTTGATATAAGCGAAAAGGAAATGAGGCAATATCTCGGCAACAAAATAACCATGATTTTTCAGGAACCCATGGTTTCGCTTAACCCATTATTTACAATTGGAAATCAGCTTTCTGAAGTTATACGCCTTCATCAAAACTGCACTAAAAAAGAATGCTGCAAAAAGGTTGTTGATATGCTTAAAACCGTCGGAATTCCATCGCCGGAAACGCGTTTCAGCCAGTATCCCTTTGAGCTTTCCGGCGGCATGAGACAAAGGGTAATGATCGCTATGGCTCTTTTATGCAAACCTCAGGTGCTTATTGCAGATGAACCCACTACCGCATTGGATGTTACAATTCAGGCTCAGATCATGGATCTGCTTAAGAATCTTAATAAAGAATTTAATGTATCAATAATCCTGATAACCCATGATCTCGGAGTAGTTGCTGAGATGGTAGACACTGTTGCAGTCATGTATGCAGGAAGCATTGTCGAAAAAGGGCCGGTCAGAGATATTTTCTATAATCCCAGGCATCCATATACACAAGGGCTATTGAAAGCCATCCCTACTATGAAGGATGTAAAGGGAGATTTGGAAACCATAGAAGGAAACGTGCCAAGCATATATAAACTACCAAGCGGCTGCGCTTTTAACAATAGATGCAAATATAAGAAATCTATCTGTACTCAGGAGGTGCCGCCTATGACAGTATTCGGGGAACAATGGATCAAGTGCTGGAAGTGTACCGATAGATGGGGATAGGAGGCAAGGAGTATGAATGCAGAAGTTACTTATAATGACCAGGCTTTAATGCAAGTACGCAATTTAAAAAAATGGTTTAGTGTTGGCAGCGGCTTATTTAATAGAGAGAAATCTTTCGTTAAAGCAGTTGATGATATAAATCTTACCATAAACTATGGGGAAACCCTGGGAATCGTGGGAGAGTCAGGATGCGGGAAATCCACTTTGGCCAGGACTATCATGAGGCTTATATCACCCACAGACGGAGAAGTCATATTTGAAGGAAAAGACATAGCTAAAATGTCACCCCGAGATCTTAGAAAAGCGAGAAGAGACATACAGATGGTTTTTCAGGATCCTTACGCTTCATTAAATCCAAGGATGAGAGTAAAAGATATTCTATGCGAGCCATTTATCATTCATAGCATAGCAACAAAAGATGGAGCCATGAAAAAAGCAGAAGAACTTTTAGACATGGTTGGCCTTAGTAAAGAAAGCATGAATAAATTTCCCCATGAGTTTTCCGGAGGCCAGAGGCAGAGAATTTGCATCGCAAGAGCACTGGCGGTGAACCCTAAGCTTATCATCTGTGATGAATGTGTTTCGGCATTGGATGTATCTATTCAAGCTCAAATCATCAACCTATTGGCCAAGCTTCAAAAACAGCTGGGCTTAACAATGATTTTTATTTCCCATGATTTGAGGGTGGTTCAACATATTTCAACCAAGGTTGCCGTCATGTATCTTGGTAAAATCGTTGAATTAGCATCCAAAACGGATATTTTTGAAAACCCTGTTCACCCCTATACCAAAGCATTGATCTCTGCTGTTCCTTTGGCAGATCCGGATGCAAAAAAGAACAGAATAATACTAAAGGGTGATATACCAAGTCCTATCAATGTTCCGTCGGGATGCAGCTTTTCTACAAGATGCAGTATGGCTCAAGAGAAATGTCATATCGATAGTCCGGAGCTTAAAGAGATTTCCGAAGGACATTTTTGCCGTTGCATGTCAGTACACCGATAAAGAGAATTAACACTGAACTAACATTCAGCGGGGGCTTCCATCCCTCACTGAATGAAGTTTCGTTCAATATATAAAAATAAACGACAGCAGGAGGTTATTTATATGGATAATATTATTATAGTCAGAGGGACCCCCTATGATCAGGGTGTGGCACAGGGGAAAGCTTTGGCACAAGTAATACAAAGCAACGTTAATAGTGTGAAAGATAAGATAGCCAAAGATAAGGTGGATATTCCGCGTTATGAAGCTTTTGTTGACAGAAACGTCTCTTTCATGGAGAAGAACCATTCCCATCTGATGGAAGAAATGCGCGGTATAGCAGATGGCTCCGGCATATGCCTTAAGGATATACTCATGATTAATATTCCTGCATACTTTATGACTCAGTATTTCAATCAAGAATGCAGCATGATCTTAACAAGAGGCAAGGCGACTGCCGACGGCTGTACCTATCTCATAAAAAACCGTGACATGAGGGAACCAATAGAGCAAGCGGTAATCAAAAGGATAAATGATGACGGCAGCAGCATAATTGAGGTTAATGGCGCCGGTACGGTTACTTATCCTGCCAGCGGAATCAACAGCCATGGGCTTGGAATTACTACCACCGGTTTCTGGTCAAAGCATGCTGAGCCTGACATTGATAAGATTGATGCCGCTCATATATTTGTTAATATTCGATTGCTTCTTGAAAACTGTAAAACGGCAAAAGAAGTAATAGAATATCTCAAAACATATCCGAGATTGAATGGATTGAACATCATTGCGGCGGATGAAAGGGATGCCTTTGTCATCGAAACCACTAAAGATGCTATGTATATTGAAGAAGACGATGGAAGCGGTGTACTATACAGAACAAATCATTATATGCTGCCTGAGACAAAGGGAGTAAACCCGGAGCCTGGAGAATACCAATCCACATACAAAAGATCTGAGCGCATTGGCCAAATGCTGAAAGAACGTTACGGCAAGATAAGATTCCAAGACTTGTTTAGGATAATGTCGGATCATGAAAATGGGATCAACTCTATTTGCAGACATCCTCAGGGAGATATCACGTCCAATACCGTTTCCACAACATTAGTAGTGATAGAGGATAGGGAAGCATGGACAACAATAGGAAACCCCTGCATCAGCCTGAGATATGCTTCTTTTTCGGAAAGGTAGGTTAAGGATGGATATTAGAAATTTCGTTTCTCAGAGAATTGAAAGACTAAAGAATAAATTGGCGGAAAAGGGGCTGGATACGGCGATCATCATGAAGCCGGAGAATGCATTTTATTTTAGCAATTTTAATCCGGTGATCAATAGCCATCCATGTTTTGTAATCATCAGTGTTAAAAAAGGTGTTTTCCTATTAGTTCACAGTATTAGATGTGATCATGCAAAAGTTGAAGGTGCTCTTGAAAATGTGCAGCTATATGGGAAATGGGGTGCCAATAAGTCTTTAGCTATGGATCCTATTGATGCCGTCAGGGAGATATTATCTGATGAACCTATAAGGCTTGGGCTTGAATTGGATGCCATAAGTTTCAAGCTATATCAGCAAATTTTAAAGAAGCTCAATATTGATGCGGTTGAGGATATTTCCAATGAAATAAATATGATGAAGATCATCAAGGATGAATATGAAATAAGTTGTATCAGGAAATCTGCTGATCTGGTTGACATCGGAGTTGAAGCCACTATCAAATATCTTCAGAAAGGTTATTCTGAGGCGTGTGCTTCCACAGAAGGCCAGTATCAGATGCGCAAGGCATGGAGTGAGAAGTACGGCGACACGGAGGTCTGCGGGTTTGGAACTTCCGAAGGAGGGATGATAGACAGCCTGCATGTATGGTGCCTATCTAACGAGCACATTGCGTACGGATGCGATTGCCCTAAACACTATATACCGATACAAGGCGATATCTCATTGCCCATGGCTTGGGCAAAGGTAAATGGATATCATGCAGAAAATGAGCGCACCGTCATTATTAATAAAATAGAGGGTAAAAAGGATAAGGCTTATAAATCAATGCTGGAAGCAAGACAGGCAATTTTTGATATTATGAGGCCGGGGGTAACATTTGAATCCCTTTATCTTGCAGCAGCAGATGTCTTCATAAAAGACGGATTTGGTGATATTCTCCCCGGAAGGGTGGGGCATGGGGTAGGAAATTCTGCTCATGAATTCCCTTCATTGGCCAAGGAAAATTTAATTTTGTTAGAAGCCGGAATGGTTATAACCGTTGAACCCGGCCTTATGGAAAAAACCTGGGGAGGGGCGAGACATTCCGATACTGTGTTAATTACCGATAATGGATATGAGTGCCTTACTAAGCTTAATAATGGAAGCATTACTATAAATAAATAAGTATGGTGCATATATTATAAAGTTTTCTGAAGACTGTTGAAGATACTGTTAATTTTAGTGTAAGATATATGCAGAAGGATATAATTTCCTTATAGAATTAATTGGAGGTAGTGGTACTTGATATGGTAGATTTGAAGGAACGGATAATCAGGTCGAAGCTTACAAAAAAAGAAAGTGCTATAGCTGAATATGTACTCTATAATATTAGCAAAGCATGTTTCATGTCAGCCAGCGACCTTGCCAAAGAACTGAATACAAGTAATACTTCTGTAAATAGAATGGCTAAGGCATTGGGATACAAGGGCTTTAACGAGTTGCAAAAGGATATCCAAGAATATATAGCATCGCAAGCTGATTCTCATGATAAATTTCGATTACCTCCAAATCAAAGAATAGTGAAAGTTGATGATAGAGAGTTTTCAGAAGAAAATCTCGTTACAAAATATTTTGAGCTTACCACTAGTAATATTATGAGTGTATTATCTAAAAATTCATTGGATAGGATTGAGCGTATAGCAGATATTCTGGCTTCAAGCAAT
>DPSW01000241.1:0-227 GCA_003527145.1 Clostridiaceae bacterium
CGCACAATCCATCGGCGAGCCGGGTACTCAGCTTACCATGAGAACCTTCCATACGGGCGGTGTTGCAGGAGACGACATAACTCAAGGTCTCCCCAGGGTTGAGGAGCTTTTTGAGGCAAGAAGACCTAAAGGTCTGGCAACCATATCGGAAATACCCGGCATAGTGAAGGTCAATGATTCAAACAAGAAGAAGAAAGAGGTAATAGTCATCGCGGATGACGGAGATA
>DPSW01000241.1:240-1053 GCA_003527145.1 Clostridiaceae bacterium
TTAACCCCCATGATATTTTGAAGATAAAAGGAATAGCAGGGGTTCAATCCTACCTGCTTCAGGAGGTTCAGAGGGTTTACAGATTGCAGGGTGTTGATATAGCCGATAAGCATATAGAGGTAATAGTAAGGCAGATGCTCAGAAAAGTAAAGATTGATGATACGGGAGATACTGATCTGCTGCCCGGAGGCTTGTTTGACATCTTTAAGTTTGAAGAAGAAAACGAAGATATAGCAAAGCAGGGCGGAGAAAAGGCAACAGGAAAGAGAACGCTGCTGGGTATCACCAAAGCATCTTTGGCTACAGACTCCTTCTTGTCTGCGGCATCCTTCCAGGAGACCACCAGGGTGCTCACGGAAGCGGCTATAAAGGGCAAGATAGATCCGCTGGTAGGGCTTAAGGAAAATGTTATAATAGGTAAGCTCATACCTGCAGGAACAGGCATGAAGAGATATAAGGATGCCAATATAGCTTTGCCTGAGGAAGCTCCCGAAGAAAATGCCGAAGAACAGCAAAATATTTAGTATTGACAAAAAAATAAGCATAATGCTAAAATAAAAAAGTATGCTAAAAAAAGCCGTATTCTTTTTAATGATGAGGAGGCGATATGATATGGAAAGGTTGAAGTCCTCGAAGAAAAGGATAATTGGGTTGAAACAAACCATAAAAGCTATAAAAAATGGCAGTGCACATACAGTTTATATTGCAAACGATGCAGAAGATAGCATAAAAAACAGCATATTAGAAGTATGCAAGGGGAAAGAAGTTGAAGTTGTGTATATTGACACGATGAAGAAACTTGGAGAGGCATGC
>DPSW01000241.1:1116-1364 GCA_003527145.1 Clostridiaceae bacterium
AAGGAGCCTTTATCACATCCATGACGGGAAAGTCTATATTGCAGAATTTAGCTTTCCTGTAGGCCAAAAAATATTTAAGGAGGTGTATTTGATGCCTACCATAAACCAGTTGGTTAGAAAGGGCAGACAGCAAGTAACTTACAAATCCACTGCACCGGCACTAGAGGAGTCCCCGCAGAAGAGAGGAGTATGCACTGTAGTTAAGACAACTACTCCAAAGAAGCCTAACTCTGCTTTAAGAAAGATTT
>DPSW01000241.1:1384-1941 GCA_003527145.1 Clostridiaceae bacterium
GTCATAACCTGCAGGAGCACTCTGTCGTGCTTATAAGAGGAGGCAGGGTAAAGGATTTGCCTGGCGTAAGGTATCATATCGTCAGGGGAACATTGGATGCTGCCGGAGTTGCCAACAGAAAGCAAGGTAGATCCAAATACGGTGCCAAAAGACCCAAGAAATAATATTGTGCGGATATTATATCACGGCTATGCCGTGTAAATATATATTTTGCGCACAACGGCATCATGTTTTTATACATTGCCGAGTACCGATGAATAATTAAATGTTAAGGAGGGAAGCAAAGTGCCAAGAAAAGGATTTATTCCAAAGAGAGACGTTTTACCTGATCCACTGTACAATGACAAGGTAGTTTCTAAGCTCATAAATAATATTATGCTTGACGGAAAAAAAGGCGCGGCTGAAAAAATTATATATGAAGCTTTTGAAATAATAAGGAACAAGACAGGTAAAGATCCTTTAGAAGTATTTGAAACAGCTATGAACAATATAATGCCTGTTTTAGAAGTTAAAGCCCGAAGAATAGGTGGAGCCACTTACCAGGTACCTATTGAAGT
>DPSW01000241.1:2002-2597 GCA_003527145.1 Clostridiaceae bacterium
ATGGATGCTGCCAATAACGTAGGCTCCAGTGTTAAGAAGAGAGAAGACACTCATAAGATGGCTGAGGCAAATAAGGCTTTTGCACATTACAGGTGGTAGTTATATTTGATAGAGAATTGTGTAATGCTGAAATATTTGGGAAACATATAAGTGATTCTTGCTATAGGGAGGAGGATTTAAGTGCCTAGGCAATTTCCGTTAGAAAAAACCAGAAACATAGGAATAATGGCCCACATAGATGCAGGAAAGACCACGACCACTGAAAGAATTCTGTACTACACAGGCAGAACTCACAAGGTCGGGGAGACTCACGAAGGTTCTGCTACTATGGATTGGATGGAACAGGAGCAGGAAAGAGGGATAACGATCACTTCTGCTGCGACTACTGCTCAGTGGAAGGGCCACAGAATAAATATTATAGATACGCCGGGGCACGTGGACTTTACTGTTGAAGTAGAAAGATCTCTTCGTGTGCTTGACGGTGCTGTAACAGTTTTTTGTGCTAAGGGTGGCGTTGAGCCTCAGTCAGAGACTGTATGGAGACAGGCAGATAAATATGAAGTTCCAAGAATGGCTTATATAAATAAAATGGATA
>DPSW01000024.1:0-3041 GCA_003527145.1 Clostridiaceae bacterium
GTATGCGTCCTGACTGCACCGGTTCCAACCGGTTGATACAGCGCAGCACCGTACTCTTCCCCGAGCCGCTCGGGCCAATGATGACAACCTTTTCTCCCTCGCGCAGCTGAAGATTAAAGCCTTTGAGTACGTCCACATCGCCGAAAGACTTATTCACATTTAGCATCTCAACAATATAACTCATTGTCTGGCCATCCTCTTCTCCAGGTTGTCAGCAATAATCATAAAAAATGAGTTCATAATCAGGTATAGCACTGCGACAGCCGTATACACTTCGAAAGTGCGAAAAGTAGTGTAAATAAGCTGTTCGCCTGTGCGCAGCAGTTCTGTAATCGTTACTAAAGACGCTATGGAGGAGTTCTTAAGTGTCATAATAAATTGGTTGACCAGCGGCGGAATGCAGATTTTCGAGGCCTGCGGCCCAATAATGCGCACCATGGCCTGCCGGTAATTCATGCCCACCGACAGCGCAGCTTCCATCTGGCCTTTATCGATAGCCTGAATGCCCGCACGGATGATTTCCGTGACGTACGCCCCGGTATTAATGGCCAGCCCTAAAACGCCGGCGGTCATACTCGAAAGTTTAATACCGAGCTGAGGCAGTCCGAAATATAAAATAAAAAGTTGTACCATCACCGGNNATAGATTTGAGCAGAGGATTGGAGGAAATCCGGCATAGCGCACCCGCTATGCCGAATACCATGCCCAATACCAGCGAATAAAACGATATTTCCAGTGTCACCCAACAGCCTTCCAGCAGGATGGGCAGCTTATCAATAACAATTGAATAATCGAGTTTCATAGGCATTACCCTTTCCGGCGTCTACTTTGCTTACTTGCCGTTAGTCAGCCACTTTTTATAGAGTTTCTCGCTCTCGCCGCTTTGCTTCATCTCTTTCAGCACGGTATTGACCAAATCCACCAATTCCTTATCGCCCTTTTTGACAGCGATGCCTAAAGAGGCTTTCGTAAAGGTTTCACCCACAACTTTCACACTGGGATGCGTTTTATTGTACTCAAGCTGGTTTAACAGGTCATTAATGGCGGCATCCAGTCGACCGTTTTCCAGGTCAAGCAGATAATCCACAGTCTCTTTATAGCTCTTGATTGTGATATTGGCGCCTTTTGCCTTCAGGTCCTGGGCTACCTTTTCACTGGTTGCACCGGTCTTTACACCGACAATTTTGCCGTTCAGATCATTAATGCTTTTGATGGCTGTGTCTTCAGCCCGGACTGCCAACACCATGCCGGTATCCATGTACGGATCGGCAAAGTCAACTACCTCTTTACGCTGATCGGTAATATACATAGCTGCAATGACCAGATCCACCTGACCGTTCTGCAGGGAGGGAATAAGGCTTGTAAACTGCATTTCCTTGATTTCCAGCGGTACTCCGATTTTTTTCGCGATGGCCTCAGCAACATCAATATCATAGCCAATTATCTTATTGGTTTTTTCATCATGATATTCGAAAGGACGGTAATTGCCGGTAGCAAGAATTAATTTGCCGTTTTTCTTAATCTCATCAATACGGGTGGCTTTTTTCTCAGTTTTTGCGGGCTCAGCCGATTGGCCGCAACCTGCGGCTACCATAGCGGCAACAAGCAATATAAGGAGCAGACTTACCAGTTTTGAATACTTTTTCATCTTCATCCCTCTTTCAATAATGATATCCTAGAAAAATAAAAGGCAGACACCGCCCCGCTTCGCTAAAGCAAAAAGGCGACAGTGCCTGTCTTAAAACATAAAAGCCCCGGGAAAATTTCCCGAGGCTTCATTGCCACAACGATATCTTGTTGAACTGAGTATAACAAATGTATCAAAATAAGACAAGTCTTTTTCTGTGCCAAAACCATAGTCCAAATTGTCTAAACATTTACAATAAACTTCCTATTGCGACTATGGCAAAAGGTATTTACACCCTTTTTTCCCACTGATAGAATTGTACCGTACTAATACTATGAGGTGTATGCAAATTGGAAAAAATCGCATTGCTTGCTCGCATACAGAAATTATCGTCGCTTATTCACAGCACTGATTTAGAAAACTACAATCTCTCTGAAGCAGCTATTAAAGAAATGAAAAGCACTTTAGACGAACTAACCGATCAATATATCGCTGCCTACTGTTAAAACGCCCTAACGGGCGTTTTTCTCTTTTAAAAAGGAAGTATATTCGATATCCGTTCTTAATACGTGCTCGGTAATCCAATCTTTCATAAAGACAAAGACATCGGTGGAAAGCCCGGCAGCTTTGGCCCGGTATTCCTGTGTAAATTCATCAACCTTGCGGCGAAATGCATCATGCTCTTTCACATGTTCTTCAAGTCCTGGATAGCCGTACTGCTGCAGCATTGTTTCTTCAGCTTTAAAATGCACTTCGGCATACCTGATAAGCTCGGCCAGAATCTCCTGGGTAATTGCCTTCTCCTGTTCAAGAGTATGGCATTGCAGCACTCTCTCATATATTTGATTTATCAAAGAAAATAGATGCTTATGCTGAGCATCAAATTCTTCCACATGCGTCAGATATTTGTCATTCCACTGTAAAAAACTCATTTCTTCTCCCCCGTGTTAAAGATATCTTTGATATGTTCCACGTTTGCGACATAGTTCCTGCATAGAAGGGGATATTTAAGAGTATACGAAAGCCGCCTTCTGCATTTTTATAATTGTTTATTTCTCTTCGTAATACCCTACTGATAATTCTTTTTTCATTGTCACTGAGGGACAAGGGGACAGGTTCATTGTCCCAATCAAATTCGATCAATTACACTTTTGGATATTCCTGTTATCCTTGCCAACTGCCTTATTGTAACACCCTGTACTTCTTTTAATTTCCCAAGCACTTCATCTCTCTGGGCTTTCTCATACCTTTGAATTTCGCTTACACTCTCCATTCCTAAGTTACGTAGATAGTCAATTACCTCTTGTTCCGATAAGCTTATTCTTTCCTTGTCGTCTAAGCACTCATCGGTTGTCGGCTCGTTCATATAGGCCTTAAATAAAGATAATGCATGCATTCGATCGCTTGAAAATAT
>DPSW01000024.1:3098-5795 GCA_003527145.1 Clostridiaceae bacterium
GGTTTTGATGAATATATCTCAAGACAGTAAGAAAATATTCATCCGTCTCCACTACTTCACTTTTGAATCTTTCCTGGAATAAGTGCCCACATCGTTTATATTTCTGATTATACCAATGTACATAGCTGCTGCTAATTCGCTTTATGGCTTCGGATATGGTCTCATCATTTTCACGCATCAGTAAGTGAATGTGATTATTCATAAGGCAATAACCGTATAGAGCATAGTTACTAATGTCTTTATAAAAGCCAATCGTTTTGACAAACCTATGTCTATCCTCGTCATCTTCAAATAAATTTTGCTTGTTAATTCCTCTAAGTATTACATGATATATCCCACTACTACTTCTCTCACGAGCCAACCTTGACATATGATCACCTCAATGCTAGTGTAGCATTTTTAAATAACCAGGACAACANNTCCCTGTCCCTAAATTCACCTCTTGCCTCCTTTGATGCTAGAGCAAATTATATCTCAGTATATACTACATAATCTAGGGTGTTTTTTCATATCCACTTCTAAAAACCTTTAAAATATTTGCATTCTCTTTTATCGTCTATAGAAAATACCTAAATGTTAAATCTATTACACATAATAAAAAAACAGACTATATTAGTCTGTTAAACTGAAGTTAGAAATAAAAACAGGAGTTTTCCTTATTATTCTTTATTGCTATCTTTACTTTCCATCTCTTCAATGAAGTTCTCGAAACGTTCAACTTTATTCAAAAGCGTGTTAAATCGAATAATTAAATGTGCTTGATTTAATTCAGAATAATTAGTATCTATCCTTCTAAAAAATAGTTCAATTAAATTACCTGGAATTAAATAATCAATTTCCAAAATAGAACGTAAAGTTTCTCTACTAACGTCTCTATTACTAATCATCGCGATTTTATCATATAAGAAACGTAATACTTTTAATGCTTCATCCATATTTTGAAGTTTACATAAATTAGAAACATACATTGGTGCCATAAACTGATATTCTTTATATAAAATCATTTTTTCAATTATAAACTTAACAGCAGCATCAAAACTATCCTCTTCCATCTTNNAATTGCTGCATCAGCCTTTTGCTCAACACACGCTTCGCAAAAATCATAAAAAATTGAAGCTGCTTTTTCTTCTAAACCACTAAGAACTAATTTTTTTCTAATTTTCCCTTCGTCAGCTATTTGATCAATAAGTTCCACAATTATATTAACAAGCGATAAGTATTTTTGGACATCTTCACTACTTAAGATATAATTACTAAAACGAACTGACCAGTTATTTTCAATACAAGTGAGAATAAAGTCTCTTTCTTCTTCACGAAGTTGATTAAACCAAATAATTAATTCTTTTAAAGCAGTACCTCTTCTTTTCAAAAAAACACCCCCATTAATTACATTTGTTTAAGGGATATTGATATAATTCTTTCAAATTACTTCCTGGAGAATCATTAGTTTTAGTAATTGTGTTCCATGTTATAGCATGTCTAGGAGCAGCTACATTCTGCGTTCTGTATTCTCGCATAAAAAAACCAAACTTATTATCTAACTCTCCAATTGCACGACTATTTTTATCAATTTTATGTGAATTTTTGTTTACAATTTCTAAAAGATTTGACATATCATTTGATAACATCTCAATCTTTTCTTCCAATACATTTTTTATATCTTTAAATGTTTTTTCTTCATCACTAAAACATTTCTGCATTTTATGGACATTGTTTCGAATTATATTAAATTCTTTTTCAGATAAATTTTCTTTGTTTTGCTCCGCCATTTTCAACATATTTTCGGGCTCGTCCACTAAGAGTAATAAGTTATTATAAACAATATCCTGAATTGCTCCTTGTTCATATCTGTTTATTGTTGGTTCGGCAAGGCCAAGAGCTCGTGCAAAAGCTCTCTGAGATATACCGTATTTTTCACGCAAATTTTTAATTTGCTCTGGGAACAGTAATTTTTTTCTTTTTCTGAACTCATCTAATGCCATATCAAAGTGCTTTTCGTCAATATCCAAATCAGATAATTGACTTCCGCAAATAACACAATGAGGCATTAATATCTGAACTGGGATTTCCTCATCTTTAATTTTGTGAACTATGGTGACCATTTTCAAAGTCACTTCTCTGTTTTCATCACAATTGACACAAAAATTTTCTTTTATAGACATAATAATACATCCATCCTTTCTAAGGCCTATCTGGATGAAACGACATCATGAATAACTGTTTACGTCCATTTACCTCTCGAATTTTTAATTTTATATATAATAAATACCCTCCGATGCTCTTTTTAAAGATAAATACTTCACCAGGGTATTTTGAGTTATTGTCTGGAACAGGTCCACTATGAAGATTGCTCGCCTCTAAATCTCTAAGTTCCTGTAGAACGTTACGTACTGAATAACTTAATAAGTTAACAGTCGCACGATTATCAGCATCGTTAAGAAAGAGGTCGACTTGTCTAGCATCTATTAGCAAGCGACATTCGCATAAAAAATCGTCGGCGCTGAGAGGCAACACCCATCACTTCCTCAGAAAAGTATCGCCTCTATTTTACCACACTACCAAGCCGTTAGCAATAAAACGATATCATATAATATATATAACCATCTTTATGATATTATATGATATCATTTTATATTTGTTTCTCAAAAAAAAAAACAGGCGAACCACCGCCTATAAAAACTCTTGTCAATTGTACAC
>DPSW01000376.1:0-486 GCA_003527145.1 Clostridiaceae bacterium
CTTTCTATTGAGAAGGAAACATCGTCTACAGCGTGGAGGAGCCCTTTTGGGGTTTTGAAATATTTTTTGAGATTTTCTACTCTAAGCAGTTCAGACATTATTCGTTCCCTCCTTTCTCAAAATTGAAGCATTTTACAAAATGTCCCGCCTCTACTTCTATATCAGGGGGATTCTGTGTTTTGCATTTCTCGCAAGAATACTTGCAGCGAGGTTCAAAACTGCAGCCCCTAGGAAGATTTGCAGGGTCAGGCATAAGTCCCGGAATAGGGCTAAGCCTGTCCGCTTTAGACTCAATATCCGGGATGGAACCAAAAAGTCCCTTTGTATATGGGTGGCATGTGTTATCATAAATTTGTATGAGTGAACCATATTCCACTATTTCACCAGCATACATAATGGCAACTTTGTCACACACTTCCACAACAACACCAAGATCATGGGTTATCAGGATCATGGATGTATTTTTCTCTCTTTTTAGTTTTGAGA
>DPSW01000376.1:519-12955 GCA_003527145.1 Clostridiaceae bacterium
CCGGGTTGCAGGAAAGAGCTATGGCAATAATAACACGCTGCTTCATCCCGCCCGAAAACTGATGAGGGTATTCTGAGTAGCGCTCTCCGGGAATACCAACAAGCTCAAGCATTTCCTTTGCCTTTAAAGTAGCGTCAGCATATGAAAGCTTTTCATGGATACGAAAACTTTCTGCGATCTGATCTCCTACTGTAACAACAGGATTTAAAGNNTAGCTCTGAGCTTATGCTTATTGAGCTTTAGAAGGTCCTGACCCTGAAAAATGATTTCTCCTTCAGTAACTATTCCGGGAGGATCAGGTATAAGTCCCATAATGCCTAAAGCAGTGGTAGTTTTACCTGCCCCCGTTTCACCAACAAGACCAAGAGTTTCACCCCGGGACAAGGTAAGATTAAGCCCGTTTACAGCCTCAACAGTACGCTCATCGGTTTTATATTGAATAGTAAGGTTTTTTATTTCAATAATATTGTCATTGTCCATTCTACTGTGACCTCCTTAGTTCTTAAGTCGAGGATCTAACGCATCACGCAATCCATCACCCAGTACATTCAAAGCAAAGATAGTTATCATAATTGCAACTCCCGGGAAGGTGGCCATATGCCAGTAAGCTCTGATGTACTGCCTTGCGGATGAAAGCATAGAGCCCCACTCCGGTGTAGGAGGTTGTATGCCAAGTCCAAGGAAGCTCAATGCAGAAGCGGAAAGTATAGCGCCTGCCATACCCAAGGTTGCCTGAACAATAATTGGTGCAAGGCAGTTAGGTATGATATGTTTGAGAATAATTCTCGAATCTGAGGCGCCTATACACTGTGCTGCTTCTATATACTCCTGATCCTTTATGGTAAGAACAGAAGCGCGAACAACACGAGCATACCCCGGAATATCAGCAATAGCAATGGCTATTACCAGATTAAACAAGCCTGGCTTGAGGGCCGCCGCAAGGGATATTGCAAGGAGCATACCCGGAATGGCCATGAGAATATCCATAGCACGCATGAGCATATTGTCCACTTTTCCGCCATAGTATCCGGAAATAGCACCAAGCAACCCTCCAAAGATGATTGCCGCAATGATTGAAGAAAACCCAACTATGAGGGATATGCGGCTGCCGTAAATAATACGGCTGAGTATATCACGGCCAAAATTGTCAGTGCCAAGAAGATGCTGTTTGCTGGGAAACTCAAATGTGTGGCTGTAATCCTGAAGATCATAAGGATAGGGGGCAATGTAATCTGCAAATATTGCACAAATTATCAGAGCAGCAAGTGTTATGAGAGCAAACATTGCACTTTTATTCTTTTTCAAGCGATGCCAGGCATCATTCCAAAAACCTTTTTTTGGACCTTTTTTGTTACGCTTCCACATTCTTTTTGGGCCCCCTTTTCCTGGACAGTTTGTACTGGGACTTAATCCTGGGATCAATAAATCCATATAATATATCTACCAAAAGATTACAAATACTAAAAGACAGAGCAAGTAAAAGAACACCGCCCTGCACGACAGGGTTGTCTCTCATATTTATACTGTCTATGATAAACTTTCCAAGGCCGGAAATTGCAAATACAGATTCGATAAGCACAGAGCCGCCGAGGAGTGTGCCAAAACGCATCCCAATTACTGTAATAACAGGTATCATAGCATTTTTAAGTGCATGATATATAATAACTACACGTTCATTTTGCCCTTTTGCCCTTGCTGTTCGTATATAATCCTGGCGAATTACCTCAAGCNNCAACAAAGCTGCAACAAGGGGTCCAAGATAAGTTACCACTGGAATGATTGCATTTTTTAAGGCATGCTTTGTAATTACAAAAAACTCATGTACTCCTTTAGATTTGGCTGTTCGAATATAGTCTTGGCGCATTACCTCAAGCATGCTGGATCTGGTCATTCTCATGATTGTAGCGGAGCTCGAAAGACCCAGCGTAAGCGAAGGAAGAATCCAGTACTTCCACCCGTAGGAACCTGATGCCGGCAGCCATCTCAGATATACCGAGAATATTATTACCGCCATAAGCCCCGCCCAAAATGTCGGCATGGATACTCCTATCAAGGATATGCTTGTTGCTATCTTGTCAAATATCGAATATTGCTTGGTGGCGGAGATTATACCCATAGATACTCCCACAATTACCGAAATTGCAACGCTGAGTGTTGCTAAAAGTATTGTAGTCGGGAACCTCTCCAAAATTTCATCTATTACCGGTTTCTTAGATGCATAGGAGTTGCCAAGATCGAAGTCAAATACCAGGTCTTTTATATAGCGCAATAGCTGCACAAAATAAGAATCATTGAGCCCTAAAGTTTCGCTGAGTTCTTCAACTGCCGAAGCTGATGCCGCTTCACCAAGAATCATTCTAGCAGGATCACCAGGCGTCATATACATAATTGTAAAAACAATTATGATAACTCCGAGAAGCACGGGTATCATCATCAGAAGTCTTTTACCAATATACCTTAACAAATTGTTCACTCCTTAAAATGGTTTAAATACTTATTATTTGACACCTTTTTTTTCTGCAAGTTTTATAAGAGCCTTTCTCATTCGTATTACAGCCTCCCGAAGCTGATCTTCATTGAGAGCGCCGTGAACAATGCGCACATGCCCCCTTCCCTCGTTCCCATAGGGAGCACCTGAGTTTATCGCTACAAGCGCCTCATCATTAAGGTAGGACGTTATTTCACTTCCTGTGCCCAAACGGGAAACGTCCACCCAGGATAGAAAACCTGACTCTGACATGAGCATAGAAACACCGGGTACATCGTGAAGAAGCTCATATACGATTTTTCTGCGTCTGTCAAAGCTTTGAAAATAAGACTCCATAAAGCTGTCATCACGCAAAGCGGCAATGGCTCCCAGTTGTGCGGTTGTATTTGCGGCGCCGATCACGGTAACGGCTGTTCCATACATCTTGTCAATGACCTTGGCATCGGCAACTATATACCCCACACGCAAACCGCTTAGCCCCATACCCTTTGAAATGGAAAATACGGAAACGGTACGTTCCCACATGCCCGGAAGAGCAGCTATCGAAACCATCTCTATACCGTCGAAGCATGGCTGTTCAAAAGCCTGATCGACTACAACGACCAAATCATTTTTTATTGCAAAATCCGCAAGGCTGGAAAGCTTTTCCCGGCGATAAACAGCAGTCGTCGGATTGTTGGGATTTGTCAGGACGATCATCTTTGTTTTTGGTGTGAGTCTTTTTTCAAATTCCTCAATCCTAAACTGATAGCCATCTTCTGCATAAACAGGTATGCGGACCACTTTACCGCCCATAATCTCTGTATTTTGAAAATTATTGGGGTAGCTGGGGTCTATTATCATCACTTCATCGCCTTTGTCTATAAAGAGAAGCATGGCGAAGAACAGGCCGGAATCGGATCCGGGTGTGATAAGAATATTTCTTTGTGGTTCGACTTCCATTCCATTTATCTTTTTAAGTTTTTTTGCTATTTCTACCTTAAGCTCACTATTGCCGATAGGCGCAGTATAATGGCTGGCAAAGCCGCTGTTGATAGAATCTGTCATCGCTTGTGCTACATGAGGCGGAATAGANNTTCGCCCATCTTGAGGACTGCATCACCTACGTCTGCTTTTTCTACTGCTGAAAAAAGTCCCCCCTCGGCTTTTTGAAAAGCCGGTGTCATTTTTTTTACAATCATCCCATTATCTTTCCTTTCAATTTTGCTTCTATTTCAATAAGTTTAATTTAAAATATTATTCTAACTGATAACAATTATGCTGTTTCAGAGGCTAAGAGTTTGTAAGCTTTATAAGACCAATATCAGCCAATATTTCAAAAAACTCTTCAGCATAATTGCTGCATTCCACTCCGGTCTGAAAATAAACTCGGCGTGCAATATCCGCTGCAGTTCTTTTACCGTCAGCTTCATAAACTAAATAATCATCCAAGGAAGGATACCCGGGATATTTGNNAAGCCATAGAGTTTTTTCTTTTCTTGGAAGGTCATGTCTCCTATTATGCTCCTCATCGCAAGAGGAGCCTTGAATAATCTAAGGGGAATGGGAGAGGATGACAAAGGATTTTTTTCTCCTCTTTTAAAGTAAATCTGTTCAAGGCGGAGAAAAAGTTTCTTTTCATCCTCGATCACCGATGAAATCTGACAGAACTCTTTTTCATCAAAAAGAGATAAAATACGGTTGAGGGTCGCAAAATATATATCCCTAATATAATCGCAGCGTTCTCTGGCATCACTGCAAGCCTTGTTTCTTCTCAAGCTGTTTATATACTGAAAAAATCGGTCAGAAACCTCAGGTATTACAGCTTCTGCATCTTCCACGGTAAACCTTGAATATATGTAGCAATATGAGCCTGCTAAAGCCGCAGAACGGCGAAGCATTTTCGGATCAATATGATCAATGCTGTCGGCACTTGTGTGATAGGTCTTATCCGGCCACTGCGTTAGTGCAACAGTAGGAATGTCTACAGTAGGATCAGAAAGAATATAATGATCACTGCCAAAAGCAAATGGCACCTTAACACCCATAAAAAGGGGGACATATCTGTCCTTACCCCCAAAGCTGCATTCCTTTGACAGCTCTCCCATAATGATCGATGAAAGATCCCCGGAGAAGGAATGAGCACAATCGGGCGTATCAACAATAATGGTTGGACCTGCTTTGCCGTTCTGACAGCCTGCTACCATGTCAAGATTTANNCCGCCACTATCTTAGAGAGCCTGTCCTCGTTTTCCTTAAGAAATGCATATGTGCCTGTAAACTCTGGTATCAGCAGCAACCTTATTGTCCTGTGCGGGCGAGGAAGAGTACCATCTGCGATAAGCCTTCCAAGGGCGCACATTGCTTCCATAGCCGCTGCCACACCGGAAGCGTTATCATTTACGCTGGAGCGCGGGTGGCACAAGTGGGCTACCATCAATATTTCCTCATCCGTATCACCATGGATAACAGCATCAACGTTTTCTATAAAGCCCTCCTTCAAAGTTGAAGAAACCTTAAAGCGCGCCGTAGGCCTTCTTTCTTCAGCTGCCATAGCTATGCAAGCTTCACGAAGCCTTTTGCCGCTATAGGGTGATATGGCAAAGCCGCAAAGCTTATTCTCCTGTTCCTCACTATAAATATGAAAACTGAGATTTGCATGGGAATAAGCCATTTCCTCATCCTCACTCATATTTATGCGTACAGGCTTTATTTCCGGCATGGACACGGTTATAATGCCCAGCGCACCTAAGTCTATGGCACGGTTATACCATTTGTCAAAATCATTTTCCACAAAGAGTAAAGCTCCTGCAAGGGAAGTATTAAAATCTGCCGGAGCAATATTATTCTCTACATATATGATTGAGATATCCTTATTTGAAAAATCCATACTTGCACTGCGCTGTATAATGGACATTTCCTCGCGGTTAAAATCAGAAAGGCGCTCCTGCCATGGCAAGGTAATTTCCAGCCACCCTNNGCAGAGAGTCCTTCCATCGGCAGGATAGCTGTGAATGCAAACATCCAGGCCGTTTTCCCGCAGAATACCAGCTGTACACTCTGCAGCAGCTCTATATCCCTGTGAGGCCTGTATCCTATGAAAAGCGGAGACTTCTCTGACAAAGCTCATTGCCTCACCATCGCTGCAGGCATCATTTATGACCTCTATGCATCTTTGCAAAGTAAATGCCGCGTTGGATTTTACCATTTCAGGGCCTCCTTCTATACGAAGATTTATACTGAATTATTATTCATCAGTATAGCACAGCTTGTCTCTAAAGCAATGGAAACAGGAGAATTCAGAATACTCGCCAGTCACTAATTATGCAACAAAAAAGCATCCCTTTTACAAGTACCAACTTGTATTTAACTCAGATAGATGATAAAATTATTAAATAAATATCATGGTGAAGGGGGGCAGCAGCTTGGACAATATTGTCAGTAAAATACACAGATTAAATACAGTATTTAGTAGATCTGCAACCACATTTATACCACTTGACGCACTTTGTGATGAACTTTGCGGTATAATAGGTTGCAATATCTATCTTTTTAATACTAATGGGCATATATTTGCTTACTCAGTTGCACAAAAGTTTCTTTGTCCATATACGAAGTGCTCCCTTGAAAATGAAGAACTCCCTCAGTACTATATGGATTTTTTCAGTAAAAACAACATGAGCATTACAGATATGTATGAGGAGCACCCAAAATGCACCTATGCAGATGTGAAACACTGTCTTTTCAGAAACAGATACTACTCTATGTATCCAATATTTTCTGCATTTAAAAAAGTAGCAGGTATATTATTCATAAGATATGAAGAACCTTTTTCCGAGTCAGACAAGATTTTGTGCGAGTACACTTGTGCAATAGTCTCGATAGAAATGTTGCGGCAGGAGCAGGAGAAAATACAGCACCTCTCTATGGAGGCTGCCAAGGCCAAGCTGGCTGTAAACTCCCTTACATTCAGTGAGAAAAAAGCCGCCCGCGCTATTTTGGAGGCCATCAAGGGAGATAGCGGTGAGGTCTTTCTCAATTCTATTGCATGCAAAACTTATACAACCCCATCTACAGTATCCGGCGCCCTTAAAAAGCTTGAGCTGGCAACTTTGATAGTTACAAGAACAAGGGGGGTAAAGGGTAAATATATAAAAATACTCAATCAAAATCTGCGAAGTGAGCTTGAAGAATACGAAAGAAATCCGCGCACAATTTCCTGATAATTGCTATTGATTATTGGAATAAATCAGAAAAGGAACAGCCTTATAATTAATATATAAATATAAGCAATACTTATAATACAATCTATAAAATATAATGCACCATATATTGGTGCATTATATTTTATAAACTTATATGATTTTTATATTTTTATTGGCAATAATTCATATAAAAGGCTATTGAACTATACAATTTTTTTGATGAGAAAAGCATTTGCCGGACAAACTACAAAGCAAGTAGGATTATCAGAATGAAAATTATGCTATAATAGATTATAAACCGGATTTTATTCCTGTTTCGGGAGGAATTGATATGAATTACTTCAAATACATAGCCTACAATGAAGACTTAGGCCATACACCGGTGGAAAATACTTTTATAAACCACTATATGCCGTCAGCTCCGGGAGATTATGTCAAGGTGTATCTATTGGGGCTTAAATGCTCCTATAGCCTTCAAAACAATTACTTATCTGATGAAATAATCGCCAAAACAGTGAATATATCTTTAGAAGAGGTAAGGAAGGCTTGGCAGTACTGGGAGGCCCAGGGCATACTCCGGGTTATACAGCAATCCGAGAAAGAAGACAATAATGTAATAGAATTTATGGATATAAAAGAGCTGGTTCTGAACATAAAGGGCAAGGAGAGCAAACCCGGAAAGAACAGTGTAGATAGGATCATACTGGCAAGACAGAACATAAAGGTTAAAGATATGTTCGATTACATAAGAAAAATTTCCGGCAGGGAGCTGTCTCAAAATGAAATCTTCACAT
This sequence comes from Clostridiaceae bacterium, assembly GCA_003527145.1. Lineage (GTDB taxonomy): Bacteria > Bacillota > Clostridia > Lutisporales > Lutisporaceae > Lutispora. Next base: position 7,986 of record DPSW01000376.1, read on the forward strand.
TTTTAGACTGGATAGACGATTATGGCTTCCCCCCTGAGATCGTGGTCATGATAGTGGAAGACTGCTATTCCAGAAGCAAGAAGGATCTCCCTTATCTGAAGCAAGTAGCCAAAAACTGGTTCGATGCAGGGGTGGATTCTCAGGAAAAGGCCTTGATCTATGCCAACCGCCACAAGGAAAAATGGCAAAAGTACAGCAAGGTATTAAACTTTCTCAGGATTGGCCGTCAGCCCACAGCGGTGGAAGAGGAAATGCTGCAGAAATGGTTTTATGAATTTTCCTTCTCCGACGAAGCGGTGATCAAAGCCTGCGAGCTCACAGCCAAGACCTTGAAGCCTTCATTTTCTTACATAGACAAGGTGCTGTCGGAATGGCATGGGAAGAACATAAAATCGATGGATGAAATCGAAGCTTATCTGTCCAGAAATAATACTGAAGCGAAAAAAAGCACGCCCAAAACAGGGAAGAGCAGCTTCAATAATTTCAAAGGCCGTACATATGACGCAGATCTTCTAAAACAAAGGCTCCTAAAAAAGAGCAGAGGTGAGTTAAGTGAATAATATCCAGGCCATCATGAAGGAATATGAAGACGCCAGAGAAAAGAGCAAAAGAGAGCTGGAAAGCAGAAAAGAGGAGCTCTATGCCAAACTGCCGAGGCTAAAAGAAATTGATGATGAGATGATAAACCTGAGCATATCCATAACCAAAGCAGTGCTGAATAATACCGGGGACCATGAAAAGCTGGTGGAAGATTTGCATAAAAAACAAACAGATTTGAAAGTGGAAAAAGCAGAAATACTCACGGCAAATGAATATCCGAAAGATTATCTCCAAATAAAATATAATTGCAAAAAATGCAAGGATACAGGCTATGTGGGATTGGAAAGATGCAACTGCTTAACACAAAAACTTATCGCTCATCAGTATAAGCAGTTCAAGCTTTCTCATAGGATAGCCCANNGACGAATTAATGGACAATAGAGTATCTCCCAGAGAAAATATGAAGGAAATATATTTTGAATGCATAAAATATGCACAAGAATTTGACAATCACGGCAAAAATCTGCTGTTTATAGGGAGACCGGGCCTTGGCAAGACCTTTCTATGCAACTCCATAGCCAAGAGCTTGCTGGACGCGGGCAAAAGCGTCATATATCAATCATCTCCGGACTTGATAGACCTGGTGAGAAAGTTCAAATTCGATTTTGACAATGAAGAAGCGGGAGATGAGGCTTTAAAGGATGTATATGAATGCGACCTGCTCATAATAGATGATCTGGGCACTGAGTTGAACACCCAGTTTTCCGGCCTTGTCATATACAATATGTTGAATAAAAGGCTTACAGACAACAAAAAGATGATAATATCCACCAATCTGGATGTGGATGAAATAATGAAGGCTTATTCTGAGAGGATATCCTCAAGAATATTCGGCAACTTTGATATGTTCGAGTTCTACGGTGAAGATATAAGGCTTAAGATGCATGATATAATATAAATAAACTGCTCTCGCGGTCGGCGAGGGCAGTTTATTTATATATTACAGCACTGCTAAGTCTTCGTCTTTAGGATCGCAGATGAACATGTGTCCCGGAGAATGGGTTATCATAAGCTCCGGCTTGCTTGTCATCGCTATGGATTGGGGTGTAACGCCGCAGGCCCAGAATACCGGCACTTCCCCATCCTTTATGTTGGAGGGGTCTCCAAAATCAGGCTTGTTTACATCCTTGATCCCTATTTGTCCCGGATCTCCTATATGGATCGGAGCACCATGTACCTGAGGAAATCTTGAAGTTGCCTGAACAGCCCTTGGCACCTGGCGGTAGGGTATGGGTCTCATGCTGACGACCATTTTGCCGTGGAATTTGCCTGCAGGCACGCAGTCGATATTTGTTATATACATAGGCACATTATGATTATCCTCTATATGCCTCACAGGTATTGAAGCGTTTAACATGGCGGATTCGAAGGAAAAGCTGCAGCCCAGTAAAAATCCGACAAGATCGTCTCTCCAATACTTTTCAATATTATTCACTTCATCTGCCAGTTCCCCGTATTTATAAATCCTGTATTTCGGTACATCGAATCTCAAGTCTGCACCCTTTGCCATGATCTTGGGCTCCGGGTCGCCTACGTCTGTCACATCAAGTATGGGGCAGGGCTTGGGATTTCTCTGAGCAAATAATAAAAAGTCAAAAGCTAAATCCTTGGGAACGATTGCAAGATTTGCCTGTATGTGACCCCTGCACATGCCTGAGGTAGGCCAGGTCACTTCTTCTTTTCTGATAAGCGCTCTAACTTCTCTTGGGCTCATATTGGCTAAATCCATCATATAATCGCCGAACAGCTCGGCTATCCCCCTTTGTTTTATATTGTATCGCTTATATATAATATTACCACAATAGGTACTAATAATGTTCACATAGTGTGTATAATCCCCCAGGCACCATACGTTAAATTTTCCCTTTTAATTCAAAATAATCATTTTCTGCTCGGTTTTCTATGCCCTCTAATACTTCTATCATTTTCAAAATTACGGTATAATTATGGAAGAAACAAATCAGACTATAAAGCTTTGAATTTATTTTTATTTTTTGGGGGATAGCAATGGAAAAAGCAAGTATAAGCAAAATATCAAACAAAACATTAACAAGTATGTTAAACAATTCTATAGAATTGCTTGTAGAAGATTTTATAAAAATAGTTCTCAGTGATTTTTCTTCAGCAAAAAAGATAATTGGTATTGCATTAAAACAAAAGCAAGCAGAGAAGGTTAGAAATAAATATGAAGAAAACGGATTGCATATACCACCGTTTATGATAAGCTCTATAACCAGCATATGTAACTTAAAATGCAAGGGATGCTATGACAGGTTGAAAACTCATAGTTGCTCGCCTGAGCTTTCTGAGGAAGAATGGTCAGGTATTTTTCTTCATGCAGAAATATTATACCCGTTGTAAGCATAGAAGGAGATAAGAATCAAACTGATAATAGAAGAGGGGAAGGCGTATTTGAAAGGATTTCTTTAAGCCTGGATTTGCTGAAAAAAAGAAATATTTTTTATGGCATATCCATCACTGTGACATAAGATAATTTTGATAGTGTTCTGGATGAGGGCTATATAAGAAGCTATATCGATAGAGGCTGCAAGGCTTTTTTCTTTATCGAATATGTTCCCTTTGTGCCATATTCAGATGTAAGTTTAAAAAACTTAACACTTAAAGAGGCATTGAGTTCATCTTTATTAAATGAAATACGAAGCCTTCATGGATTGTTACAGGAACATAAAGGCGGATGCACACTCTTTGAAAATAAAGACATTGTAGAGAGCCATTTGAAAAACACAACTTATAAGTAATACATAACATTGCTGAGCTTATGCTATATAGTTTTATAAACTCTGAAACCAACGTCCAGCTTATCTATGTATTCCTTATCCTTATAATCTTCCTTTATCTTTTCTCCGGCTCTTCGAATCCTATCTTTGCCTATTTCGCATATATTTTTATACCCGGCCTTATAGGCTTGAGATTTTTCATCCGTAGGCTCCGGCAGCTGTATCATGATAAACCTGCGGTTTCCCCCGTCCTCCGCGTTGAGCTCCATGACTGCGTGGGCTGTGGTCGCCGATCCCGAGAAGAAATCCAGCGCTATATCCCCATTGTTCCTCACCGTTGATAGCTGAAGCATCCTTTTTATCAAGCCTATAGGCTTTGGATTGTCAAAAACGATTTTGTCGTCAAACAGGCTTTTGATCAATTGAGTACCGTTGGTTGTAGTCTCAACATCATCCCAGATGGTCTTTGCAACCTTCCCCCGCTTCTCCGCTTCCCAAAGGAACCGCTTCCGCTGGGGTCCTCCTTCTCCTGTCCTGCCGAAGACAATTCTATTGTCCTCCAGAAGCTCTTTGAATTTATTGTAATCATTTTTCCAGCTGCAATTTATATTAGGCCTATATACTATACCCGTATTTGGATTTATTATTTCATATTGCTGATTGGGCCTCCACCCGCCTACCTGGAAAGGATCTGCCTTCCAGGGCCCTCTCGGATCATCATCCGGATTTTCAAAGCCCTNNTCCATGGATTTGAAATAGACTAGATTATGAGTATGGGACGCTGATATTATAGCCGTATTGGTCACTGATTTTGTAGATTTCCATATGATGTCCGCCAAAAAGTTATCCTCGCTGAAGATTTCATCGCATATCATCCTCAGATTGGCAGCTTCATTATCATCTATGCTTATGAAAATCACTCCGTTTTCAGACAGCAGATCAGAGCCGAGCTTCAATCTCGGGTACATCATAGAACACCAGCCTGAATGAGAGAAATTGTCATTATATATGAAATCCTTTCCCGTATTATAGGGTGGGTCTATATATATCATCTTTATTCTGCTTTTGAAGCTCTCCTGCAGCAGCTTCAAAGCCTCCAGATTATCTCCCTCAATATAAATATTCCCTGTATTTTCCCAATCCTTGCTTTCTTCCGGACGAGGCTCCAGGATCTTGCAGGAAGGCTTATCTGCCTCTGCCATGGCGACCTTCTTCCCTGCCCAGTTCAATCCGTAGCATTCGCTGTATTTTTCAATATCACTGCTGATCCTATCCATTGTTATCAACTCCCGAACTCTATTCCTCGTAACCCCTACTCATATAATATTATACGACAAAAATAATGGAATAAATATGGTATTAATAGCTGCTCTCCTTACAAAACTCACTGATATATGANNTGCAACATATTGAGCAATGGGAAATTCAAGCTCTTGGGCCACGATTTTGATTACAGAGAAGATGAATACGACCGCTTAAAGAATTTGAACAAGAACAAGAAGGAGTATAAGGTCTTTACAAATAAAGCTAATTTTAAGAAGATAGAATTTGACTATGAAGAAGATCCCTATGAGCCCGAAAAAGGCAGATAGGGACCTTTTTTATCTAATATCTATTTGGATGCTGGGAACC
>DPSW01000304.1:0-2829 GCA_003527145.1 Clostridiaceae bacterium
CAATGTACATGGAAGGAATGACAGATGCAAGACAGTTCTTCGACACTGCCAGGGAAGTGACACCTAATAAACCTTTACTGATTTTGAAGGTTGGAAGAAGTGAAATGGGATCTGTCGCAGCCGCTTCTCATACTGGTTCCCTGGCCGGTTCGGACAAAATATTCGACGGGGCTTTTGTCCAAAGCGGAATAATCAGGGTCGACACAGTGGAGGAGCTTATAGATACGTCCAAAGCATTTTCCATGGTAGATGTTCCAAAGGGAAACAGGATTGCCATACTTACCGAAGCCGGGGGGCCAGGAGTTATCGCTATGGATGAGATAGGCTTTGCCGGTGTCGCCGAAATGGCAAAGTTTACTGAGAAAACTGAGAAACAGCTTAAGGAAGTTTTANNCTCAGGGATATGTGGACATGACTGCCGCAGCGGACGGGCCTCAGCATGCACAAGCACTGGAAGTCGTTTTAAAGGATGAAAATGTGGATGCGGTTTTATTGATCAGCGTTCCTCCGACATTTTTAAAGCCGGAGGAGATAGCGCAGCACATAAATACAAAAGCGGAGCTGGCAAAACAGCTTGGAAAACCCATATTTGCCTGCTTCCTGGCCGGAAAATGGATAAACGAGGCTTGCAAAATGATGGAGAGTGAAGGCATTCCAACCTTTGAAATGCCTCAGAGAGCTGCAAGGGCATTATCCAACCTGATAAAGAGAACTAATTACTTAAATAGTCTAAAGTAACTCGTAGCGCCGGTTGATGTGGATTTGCACTGCGGAAAGGCTTAGAATCAGCCGGCGCAACAGAATAAAGTAAGGTGGTATTGAAATGGCAAGGTTTTTAAATGAATATTCATCAAAAAACGTTTTAAGGGATTACGGCCTGCCCACGGGTGAATTTTATCTGGCAAAAAGTAAGGAGGAGGCTGTTGCTTTCTCTCAGAAAGTAGGCTATCCTGTTGTTTTAAAAATAGTATCGGATCAAATTATCCACAAAACTGAGGCTAAAGGCATTAAACTCAATCTTAAGGCCGATGAAGAGGTAATTGAGGGCTATAATGAAATACTTTCAAATGCAAGGGAATATGATGAAAAGGCGGTTATTGACGGAGTGCTGGTTTCTAAAATGCTGCCCGGAGGGATTGAGGTTATTGTCGGAGGACTGCGTGATGCTCAATTCGGTCCGGTAGTTATGTTCGGACTTGGGGGAGTTTTTGTTGAAGTGTTTAAGGATGTTCAGTTCAGAATGGCACCGCTGAAAAAAAACGAAGCAGCGGATTTGATCAGATCCATTAAGGCCTACCCCATGCTGACCGGCTTCAGGGGAATGAAGCCGGTTAATATGGAGGCCCTGGCGGAAGTATTGGTTCAGACAGGCAATCTGATGCATGAAAACAATAAAATTAAAGAAATCGACTTGAATCCCGTAATCTGCTATGAGGGGAAGGTTAAGGTTTTAGATGCGTCTATAGGTCTTGAAGAATAATATTGCAGTAAGGATAGAAAAAGGGCGCTGCTTGTAAAAATCTCAGTTAAAATATAAGCGGTGCCCTTTTTGAATAAAAAAGATAGGGGATGAGTATGAGCAAAAAAAACATATATTTAGTTATATCAATTCTGTTATTTCTGTTAATTCTTTATGTAAAGCCCTTGGGTTTAAGCCTGAGGCAATCTGTAATACTGGCCTCCACTGCCGTGGTAATATTGTGGTGGGCTACCAACTCCGTTTCAAAGACCGTATCGTCGGTAATAATAGTATTGGTGTTTTTTACATTCAGCGGAAGCAGCACTCAAACAATTCTGAAATTCCCGTTGTCCGGCAATTTGATATTAATAGCGGCATCATACTTAATTGCTCATGGAATAAAGGTGTCCGGATTGGCAGACAGGATATCAAGAACCATTATAAGCAGATATGCAAAATCGGGCTTTTTATTGGCGGTTTTATCCTTTGTGCTGTCCTTCATATTGATATTCCTGATACCTCAACCCTTCCCCAGAGCAATAATAATGGCTGCTTTATACTCTGAGTTCTTAAATAAACAGGACATTACCGCCAGGACAAAATCCGTGCTGCTGTTTTCTATATTTGTCGCCGTTACGGCAACATCTATGGCTTTTATCAACGGAGATGTAATCTTTAACAATGCTGCCTTGCAGTTTGCGGGAATAAGCCTGACCTGGCCGGAATGGGCAAAGTATATGCTTGTTCCTTCAATAATAATAAGTATGCTGATGCTTGGCGGTTTTGTATTTATCTTTTATGACGATATAAAAGTTAAAAGGTTTTGTGCGGATAAATGCGCTAAAGAAAGCACCGATTTTACTTTTCTGGAAAGCAGGGGGGCGGTGATTATTTCCGCAATAATATTACTATGGGCTACCGAGTCCCTGCACGGGGTTAATTCTGTCTGGGTAAGCGTGATAGGTGTGCTGGCCATGCATATTTTCGGACTGATAAAAATAAAGGATTATAAAATTATAAAACCCGAGCTGCTTTTGTTTTTGACGGCTGCATTTTCCATTGGCGGAGTTCTGAACCAGGAGGGCATTGCAGAAGCTATATTCGAAATGCTGCTACCGTCGGCCCGCAGTGATGAAATGCTGATTTTCTTCAGCATTTTGATGGTTATGGCACTGCATGTTTTTTTAGGCAGCTCTATGACAACCATGTCAATCTGCATGCCGGTTTTGATGTCCTCACTTCCGGCGTCCGTTAACCCTGTTGTCATGATGTTTACAATATATACGGCGATAAACATTCACTATATACTCCCTATCCATCATGTAGTCATAATGATCGGAGAGGGCGAAGGACTCTATGACACTTCCATG
>DPSW01000304.1:2837-5473 GCA_003527145.1 Clostridiaceae bacterium
TGTTATATCGGTATACGCCGTATTGATGCCATACTGGAGATTTATAGGAGTATTATAATATTGAGATATTCATTCCGGAAAAGTATAATATAAATAAAGGATATGACCGTACTGCGTTCAATCTATGTATGTAAGTTGTTTGTTATAAAACATACTGATTTTGAAAATATATGGAGATGATGATGTGAAAAAAATCGATGAAACCGATATGAAAATACTTGAGATTCTGAAGAAAAACGGTAGGGCATCATACTCAGAGATTGCACAGGAGGTTCATCTCTCGAGAGTGGCAGTAAGGGACAGAATTCTCCAAATGGTCGATAATGGCGTTATCGTGGGATTTACCGCCCAAATATCAAGTAAAGCCTATGATAAGCCGGTATCCATATTTTTCGATATAGAAGTCGAGCCAAGGGATTTATCCGGAGTTGCCGTAGAGCTGTCGAAAATCGAAGATGTGGCAATAGTATCGCAGCATACCGGCATGAGTGGCATACATGCACATGCATATATCGACAAGGTGGAGAACATTTCCAGCTTTATCGAAAAGAATATTTATTGCATTAAAGGAATTAAAAATGTACATACATATGTTTTGATTAAAAACTACAAGACAAATGCATGGCTGTGTTAGTGACGTGCTTTTCTAATCGGCAATGATGTTTATATCCCCCTCAGACCGAGAGTAGAGGATTTTTATGCAATAACTGCTAAAGTGCTGCGCCTGGCGCCATAAACTTTCACTGGATTTGTTTATTTCCAATTTTATGTTTTATAGCACTTTAATATGCTGCAATGCATTTGGCACTTATATCCATTAAAAGATGAAGTTGTAAAAACACCTTTAATTAGGAGCGATAATTGATGACGAATGAAAACTCAAAAAGCGAAAGCGCTAAAAATCTTAAAGATTGCATTCAAGAAAATAGTGTCCCTATAATCTTTGCAGTTGTTGTGCTAATGGGAATATTCTTGACTAAACAGGCTCCGCTGTCCATTCATTATGAATGAGCTGATAGAAGACTTTATAGGAAATGCCTTTTTGGTGCTCGCTTTACTCATCCTAGTAATGGCTGGTATGGATTTCAACTTCAGTATTGGCATAGGCGCTATAGCTGGTCAGATTGGCATTATCATGGTAGTCAACTGGAGATTATCTGTTTTTGTTGGTTTACTTGCAGCAGTAGCCTTTGCAACACTTTTTGCCATACTATTTGGTATCCTAACAGGTGTGGTACTCAATAAAGCCCGTGGTTACGAGATGATTGCCTCATTGTTTGTCGGATATGCTGGAAATGGAATATACCAATTCGTTTAAAGCAAAAGGGATGGTTCTTTTTGCTTCGGGTCAATCCTATCCAGGCTGAGGTACTGTATTCCAGAGCCATGGGATATGCAGGGGGAGGAAGTAGTGTTTGACGCGTACTGCGGAATAGGAACCATCTCTCTTTTCCTGAGCAAAAGAGCAAAAAAAGTATAGGGTTAAGATAGCACTACAGGCAATTGAGAACGCAAAAGAATACGCAAGGCTGAATCGTATAACCTATGTGGAGTTCATAGTAGGCGAGTCTGAAACTGTAATACCCGAAATGTAGAAAAAAGGTATAAGAGCAGACGTAATAGTTGTTGATCCTCCAAGAAAAGGCCGCGATGAAAAGCAGCTTGTCGTAATTGCAGAGATTGCACCGGAAAGGGTGGTTTATGTCTCCTGCAATCCTGCAACCCTTGCACGGGATTTCAAGTATCTGTCGGAGAGGGGCTATGAGGTTAAGGAAGTACAACCGGTGGATATATTCCCGCAGACGATGCATACGGAAGCCGTAATCCTGTTAGAACCTGAGACGTTGATAAACTATAAAAAAGAAAACTAGCCGTATATATCGATACTATGGCAAGTTTATGATTTACAAAAGGGTATAAGAAAATGCAAATTATAAAGGCATTAAGGCGAATCCGCCACAATTAGAATTCAAGTTTGTTTATATTAAACATTTGGAGATGAATCTATGACTTACGAAGAGTATGAAAAATTATGCAAACAACAACACGAAAAGAACTAAGNNAGACAATAAGAAAACATCTTATTAATGTGGATTTAGAATAGATATTTATTTAGGTTATTTTTTCATTCGCAAGTGTATGTGGTCGACGTCAGGCACTATAAAAACAACAGCAGCGAGTATAAAGAAGTTTTTATAGAAGCATGAATGAGCATGGTTACATTTTTAAAGACGATTATACGAATTTATGTGATATCATTAAAGAAAATATAAAAATCTGGCAGGACGACTGTGAGGCATATAATAATTACTATTAAATCTCATTTGAATATCCCGATATGATATAGTAATAAAATACTTCAGAGGACAGGAGAGGGAATATATGATAGGAGAAAAGGCAAAGAAAATTTTTGAACAATATAACCGCGCGTCAGATATCGTCCGTTGCCCAAACGGAAGGGCAGTTACCCGCAAGCTGCTTGATTCTTATGCAAGGGCTGCGGTAAACCTATATGGCATTATAAGCCGTGAAGACTTTGTTGATATCTTCAACAAACAAAACATCGACCAGACGACCGGCGAAGAGATTTATATTCTCCTTCTGCCGCTTGTGTTAAAAGATGGCTGGTACTGTTT
>DPSW01000078.1:0-983 GCA_003527145.1 Clostridiaceae bacterium
TGAATGAAGTCTCGTTCAACAGGTAGTTAATTAATAATGGAGGGGTGCCAAGTGAAAAGACCGGATGATTATGAAAAGAGAAGAGAACATTTGAAGGCTTTAACAGATGAACAATTGAAAGACAGATTTTGGGAGCTGGCCAATAAAATAGTTGAGCCTATGCTTGATATGGGATACAAATACACTACTCCTTCAATAGAAAGAAGCATCCTTTTAAGAATGGGGTTTTCCAGCATTGAGGTAAAACCCATAGTAGATGGTGTGACAAAAAAAGGCTTGATGGGCAAAGGCGCCGGCAATGTCGTATGGAGGCTTTCCAAGAAGCTGGGGATTTCCGTACGGGAAGCGGGCTTAGCTTTAGCTGAGGGCAAGTATTGGGACGAAGTTGATGCTCTTTTTGAAGGAGGGAAAAACTGATGAAGCTTGATCCTAATAAAAAGATAGATATAAAAGAACTTTTACAAGATCTAGAAAGCTATAGGCCCAGAAGGAGAGGTTGGCATTGGCGTGATGGAAGGGATCAGAAGAGGCAGATCGGTGATTTTGAATATCTAGAATCTTCGGAAGGCCTAAAGAATTATGTTCCTCTCCCGGGCAGCAGAGGCTTCGGCTATATAGACCCTCAGCCCGATTGCGTTATTACAACAGAGATTGCTTCGGGCAGATTTGAGGATGATATAAGAAGGATGAGGATGGCCGCTTGGCACGGTGCAGATCATATAATGGTCATAAGGACGGCAGGACAATCCCACATCGATTCCTTGCTTGAAGGGACAAACCAAGGCATCGGCGGCATAATGGTAACCAGGAAGCAGGTGAGAGCCAGCAGAAAAGCATTGGATATGATTGAAGATGAAGTGGGCAGACCTATAAACTTTCACTCTTATGTTTCCGGTGTTGCAGGCCCGGACATAGCAGTAATGTTTGCAGAAGAAGGAATAAACGGTGCCCACCAGGATCCTCAATATAACGTGCTTTATAGA
>DPSW01000078.1:1000-1613 GCA_003527145.1 Clostridiaceae bacterium
AAGCTTGTGAAGCTAAAAAAATTATGGCCTGGGCAGATATGCTGCAGATCGATGGCGCTCATAATGCCAACGCTACAGCTATGAAGGCCTGGAAGGTAATGCCTGAGCTTATGGTTCAGCATGCTATTAACTCTGCTTTTTCACGAAAAGTAGGAATAAAGCCTGAGAATATTGCATTATCAACAGTACCTCCTACTGCGCCTCCGGCACCTTGTATGAGGCTTGACTTACCCTATGCTGTTGCTCTAAGGGATTTCTTTGCCGAATACAAGATGAGAGCCCAGCAAAATACAAAATATATGGAATCCGATGCGAGGGAAGCAACTGTGACCCATACGCTGAACCTGATGATTTCCAGATTGACCGGTGCAGATATTCAGTCCACTATAACTCCTGATGAAGGGAGAAACGTGCCGTGGCATTATAATAACATTGCAGCTATAAGTACGGCAAAGCAAGCATTAGACGGCATGGACGGGCTGAAAGAAATGGTTAAAATCGATAGGGATGGGATACTGGGTAAAGATGTAAGGGAGCTAAAAGAAAGAGCCGTATTATTCATGGAGGAGATATTGGAAGTAGGAGGATACTTCCAATCAGTTGAAGACGGCTT
>DPSW01000078.1:1654-3798 GCA_003527145.1 Clostridiaceae bacterium
GTGCGATTTTTGAAAGAGATAAGGACTATTTTGCTCCTGTATCCGTCCATTATGGATATAATGCGATTCCTGAAGGCTTTAAAAAAGCTTCTGATGCAATAGGCGGCGACACCTTTGAAGATCCTTCCAAGATTGTTTATGTTGATGAATTGGATGAATTTGATAATGTAAACGTTAGATTGGAAGAACTTGAAAGATACTATGATGCAAAGATTGTTAAACCGGAAGTTGAATGGAGAGCCGATGGCGTTGTTGCAGTGACCATATTCCTTCCCTTGGATGAGAGAACTGCTGAATTTGCAGCTATTAAATGCGGAGAAAAAATGGGCCTTGAAGATGTTACTGTGATCCATAAAAACGTTATGCATCCATCAGAAGGAACTCTGGTAGAGATTAAGGGTAAAGTAAAATTTGATATAAATATTGATGAATTAGTTATTCCTGAAAAGATTCCTGTATTATCCGAAGCAGAAATAAGAGAAGAAATACAGAAGAATCCTATGTTCGTTGTAGCTGCTACTGTAGGCGAGGACGAACACTCAGTTGGATTAAAGGAGACTCTTGACATAAAGCATGGCGGTATCGAAGGATTCGGTATAAAGTATCTTTATCTGGGCACATCCTGTCCCGTTGAAAAGCTGGTGGATGCGGCTATAGAAACAAATGCGGATGCGATTTTGGCCAGCACTATAATAACTCACGATGATGTGCACATAAAGAATATGCGAAAGATTCATGAATTATGTATAGAAAAGGGTATAAGAGATAAAGTGATACTCGCATGCGGCGGTACTCAGGTAACTAATGAAATTGCAGTTGAAGCCGGCATGGATGCAGGCTTTGGACGAGGGTGCCATGGCATCGATGTAGCAAGTTTTCTCGTAAAAAAGAGAAGGGAAATGAAGTAACAGGATGAAAATCGATGTTTTAGTTGCTGAAATTGGAAGTACTACAACTGTAATAAACGCCTTTAGAGGCATAGGATCCCCCTGTCCTGAGTTTTTAGGGCAGGGGCAAGCCCCTACCTCTGTACTGGCAGGGGATGTTACCATCGGATTAAAAGGCGCCATAGATGATTTGAAATATAATTTGAAGGCACATGATATAATCTATGATGAAATGCTTGCAACCAGCAGTGCTGCAGGCGGCTTAAGGATGACTGTGCATGGGCTCGTCTATGACATGACTGTCAGAGCTGCAAAGGAAGCTGCTCTGGGAGCCGGAGGCATTATCAAAATGGTCACTTCAGGCAAACTGAGAAGAACGGATCTCAAGAAAGTAAAGGATATAAACCCCAATATAATACTTATAGCCGGTGGCGTTGATTACGGAGAAAGAGAGACAGCTTTGTACAATATGGAGCAACTAGTTTCTTTGGGCTTGGATATACCAATCATATATGCAGGCAATGTAGAAAACCAGGAAGAAGCTGCGGAGATATGCGAGGATGCGGGGGTTAAGCTATATTTGGTAGATAATGTATATCCCAAGGTTGATATATTGAATGTTGAGCCTACGAGAAAAGTGATCCAGGATGTGTTTGAAGAGCATATAATTCATGCTCCGGGTATGAGTACTGTACGAGAAATGGTTACCGGGCCTATTATTCCAACTCCGGGAGCTGTTATGGAAGCAGCCAAGCTGTTGAAAGACGAGTTGGGAGATCTGGTAATATTTGACGTAGGCGGAGCCACTACTGATGTTCATTCTGTTACGGAAGGCTCTGAAGAAATCAATAAAATGCTCATAAGTCCCGAACCCTATGCAAAGAGAACTGTGGAAGGGGATTTGGGAGTATTTGTAAATATTAATCATATAGTAGAAAAAATAGGCTTGGAAGAATTAAAAGATGAATTTTCAAATCTAGAAGAGCTCATTGAAAATGCAAAACCTATACCTGAAACAGAAGAAGAGAAAAGGTTTATCGAAAGGCTTACAAAAGAGGCAGTATTGACAGCCTTGGAAAGGCATGCAGGAACTCTTAGATATATATACGNNATTGCAGAAGGCAAAGACTTGACAAATATAAAATATATTATAGGAACGGGCGGAGCTTTGACCCGGCTGCCTAATAGAGTAGAAATATTAAAATCTGCTGCAGATGACGGCAGAGGTCTTGAACTTTATCCTGGCAGTGATACGCA
>DPSW01000401.1 GCA_003527145.1 Clostridiaceae bacterium
TAAAACTACAAATGCATTTATTGCGTTATATATAGCAAACAGATTAAATTATAAATGCATAGTGATTATAATAATAGTGGAGGAGACTTGAATGAAAGAAAAATTTGAATTGAGTGAGGCGTTTGCCGCAAAATTGGATGAGCAAGACCCTATAGCAGCATTTCGGCAAAGATTTTATCTGAAAGAAGATGAAATCTATATGGATGGGAATTCCCTCGGCCTTATGTCAAAGGATGCGGAGAAAAGCTTGCTCAGGGTTGTAGAAGAGTGGAAAAATCTGGGGATAAACGGTTGGTCAAATGCAGAGGTGCCCTGGTTTTATTTTTCTAAAGAATTAGCTAAGCTTATGGCTCCTCTGGTAGGGGCAGAGGCGGATGAAATTACAATTCATTCATCTACTACTGTAAATATCCATGCTGTGATATCGACTTTTTTCAGGCCTGATAGCAAGAAAAACAAAATATTGGTTGATTCCTTAAATTTTCCTACTGACAGGTATGCAGTTGAAAGCCAGATTTCACTAAGGGGATTGGACCCCAAAGAGCATCTTGTGGTTGTGAAAAGTGAAGATGGGAGAACCTTTGATGAAAATGACATAGTTGCAAAGATGAGTGATGACGTAGCTTTAGTTTTTCTGCCTGCAGTTCTATATAGAAGCGGGCAGTTGCTGGACATGGAATACTTAACTGCCGAAGCGCATAAAAGGGGTATAATAATAGGATTTGATTGCTGTCATTCTGCGGGTGCAGTGCCTCATCATCCTTCTGAATGGGGAGTAGATTTTGCAGTTTGGTGTAATTATAAATATCTGAATGCAGGGCCCGGAGGACCGGCAGCCATTTATATAAACAAGAGGCATTTTGACAAGGAGCCCGGGATGGCAGGCTGGCATGGATATGTGCATGATAAAATGTTTGATTTGTTGGATGAATTTGAATCGGCTGATAATGCAGGGGGATGGCAGATGGGTACTCCCCATATTCTGAGCATGGCACCATTGGAGGGTTCATTGAAGATGTATAATGAAGCAGGGATAGAGAATCTGCGGGAGAAATCCTTAAGGCTTACTGATTACATGATGTATCTGATAGATAATGAATTATCCCGATATGGCTTCACTATAGGAAATCCAAGGGAAGATAAGAGAAGGGGGGGTCATATCGCGCTGGAGCATGAGGATGCAGTGAGGATAAACGCTGCTTTGAAGGATATGGGTGTGATTCCGGATTATAGGCGCCCCAATGTTATACGATTGGCCCCTGTACCGCTTTATGTTTCTTATCATGATGCATGGGTCGTAATACATAAGATAAAAGATATCATGGACAATAAAGTCTATGAAAAATATGAAAACAAGCGGGGTCTTATAGCATAGTCTATAAGACTCATTTTTTCATTTCATTCCTTTTAATGGCAGCTAGTATCAAATAAATCACAAAATTTATGCTGCAAGTATAATCATCTTCAGAGAAAGAAAAGATTGGAAGATCGGCCTATTTCATCGACGTATTTGATGAATTAGTGTATTTCATCGAATTCAATCTCATGCTGAAGTATTTCATTGATGCGCTTTTCGATTCTGTCCAAGTCAAAGTCGGCCTCCTTCTTTATGCTTTTTCTAAGCATAGGACCAATTTGCAGTATATCATCCCGTATGTCATATAGAAGCTCTAGAGCCGCAGAGGCCTCCAATTCATTTCTCGGTATTTCTACCATGCTTGCCAGAATTGAATTCTCGGTGCGAGAAGCTATTATTGGAGACTTAGCCTCCTCAACATGTACAACTGTCCTTCTGCCCGGACCACGGTCGTCTTCAATTGGTTCAAGGCTGATTATTTTATCAGAACGAGCAAATTTGCCATATCCAAGAGGAACCATAACTCCTTCCTTGATCTCCATTTTTACACCACCTTATTTAATATAATCTATACCAATAATATTGTTGCTTATATTTATTGATTTTATTTANNGGTGAATTCCTGCATTTCATTAAAATTAAGTGACAGATTTTTGAATAAAATTTGTTGACAAAGCGAGCAAGACTTAGCAAGAAAATGGAATCTCAATCTTTGGAAAAATTCTTTTTTATGAATTACCTTTGTAATAGGAAGTGATATTCCAATAAAAATTATAGGGGGAAGTATTGTGAGTAGAAAAAGATTATTTTCAATCTTGTCTGTGCTGCTGGTATTGTCAATGTTCTTTGCGGCCTGCTCTCCGCAGCAGCCCGCAGCAACAGAACAGACAGGGCAGACAGCAGCAGAGCCGGCACAGGATGAGCAGGTATTGAGGCTAAGCCTGTTCCAGGAGCCAAACACATTAGATTGGCAGAGAGTTACAGCAAATATTGAACTCTATACCCTAAGCTGGGTTATGGATGGCCTTACAAGGTATAAGTATGGGAAGATAATGCCTGCTTTAGCCGAGAAGTGGGATGTCAGCGAAGATGGAAAGGTTTATACCTTCCACTTAAGAGATGCGAAATGGACAGATGGACAGCCCGTAAAAGCAGAGGATTTCAAATATGGCTGGTTAAGAGCCTTAGATCCGGCAGACCCCATGGATTATGCATACNNGGTTATTGATGACAAAACCTTGGAAGTAACACTAAAAACACCTGTGACATATTTTGATTATCTGGTTTCCTTTGCTACCTATTACCCTACGAGAAAGGATATAGTCGAAAAGTATGGCACGAAGTTTAATGCTGAAGCAGAGAATTTTGTTACCTGCGGACCCTTTAAGGTAGAGACATGGAAGCATGAATCTGAAATGACATTTGTAAAAAATATGGATTATTGGAATGCATCAGAAATCAAGCTTGAGAAAATCATTGGACCATACATCTCAGATGATCAAACAGAATTTAATATGTATGAAGCAGAAGAGTTGGATATGACTATTGCTTTGAATGGAGATCAGAAGGCTGCCTTGACAAAGGGCGGGGTAGAGCAGTTTAACAATGGCTCTACATGGTTTTTCAACTTTAATTTGAGCCATCCTGTTCTTAAGAATCTAAACATCAGAAAAGCTCTGACTTTAGGAATCGATAGAAAAAGCTTTATCGAAAATGTTGCTAAAAGGCCTTGGAAACCGGCATTTGCGCTGGTTCAGCCTGATATCATACCCGATGCTGATGAAAACAAAACCTTTAGAGAGGTTGGCGGCGAATATTTTAAGGATAATGATATAGAAACTGCAAAGAAGTGTTTAGAGCAGGGCATGAAGGAATTAGGTCTGACAAAGCTGCCTAAGTTAAAATTCATGTGTAATGATACTGCTACTAACCAGTTATATGCCCAGGCTTTTCAGGAGATGTGGAAGAAAAATTTAGATTTTGAAGTAGAGCTTGAACCTGTTCCATCCTCTGTAAGGATAGACAGGCAGTCTAAACATGATTTTGAAATCTCCTTAGGCGGCTGGGGCCCTGATTACCCTGATCCGATGACTGATCTTGATCTATATACCTCCTGGTCAGGCAATAACGACCCGGGATATTACAATACGGAATATGATGAATTGATAAAGAAAGCTCAGAATGAGCCGGACAGAGCTGAGAAGTTTAAGCTGATGCACCAGGCAGAGGATATACTTATAAGGGACCTGCCAATAGGTCCTATATGGTATGGTTACACTGACTATGGCATAAGAGAATATGTTAAGGGCGTTTATAAAAAAGGAGTCGGAGTAGAGGTTGACGTCGTTTATGCATATATAGAGGGCAAAAACAAATAGCTGATTCTTATATTGATTAAGAAGGTATATGTGCTATGCATATACCTTCTTAGATAAGGAAGGTGTCAAGGGTGGTAAAATATATTGCAAAAAAGCTGTTATATGCTTTTATTACGATTTGGATAGTGGTGAGCGCTACATTCTTCATGATGCAGGCCATACCCGGGGATCCCTTTATGAATGAAAAAAGGGTCATACCGGAAATAAAAGAAAACCTCAGAAAATATTACGGTTTAGATAAACCCTTGCATGAACAATATTTCATATATATGAAAAATCTTATGACGGGCAAGCTGGGCATGTCCTTCCAATATAAAAACAGAACGGTGAATGAAATAATCACAAATGGATTTCCTATTTCGGCAAGTCTTGGAATGAGGGCGCTTATAGTGGGGCTTATTGCAGGGATCTTCCTTGGGGTGATAGCGGCTTTGAATCATAATAAGGGGTGGGACAGATTCTCAATATTTGTAGCTATAATCGGAGTATCCATACCTGGCTTTGTAATAGCGGCATTACTTCAATGGGTTTTCGGAGTTAAACTAAGGTGGCTTCCTGTTGCTCAATGGAAAACTTTTGGACATACAATCATGCCTACATTTTCACTATCTCTGGGTTTAGTTGCAAATCTTGCAAGATTTATGCGCTCCAGTATGCTGGACGTAATAGGTCAAGACTATATAAAAACCGCAAAAGCAAAGGGATTGTCGCCTTTTGAGATAGTATGGAGGCATCAGTTAAGAAATGCTATCTTGCCTGTTATAACCATTTTGGGTCCATGGATAGCGGTGATAATAACAGGCACCTTTGTTATTGAAACAGTATTCGCCATTCCAGGTTTAGGCAAGTTTTATGTACAGAGTATTAACATGCAGGATTATACTCTGATAACGGGTATTACTGCATTCTTTGGAAGTATATTGGTATTGATGAACATGCTTGTAGATATTGCATATGGATTGATAGATCCAAGGATAAGAATAAGCAAGCGCAGTTCTTAGCGGGAGGTGTTCTATATGGAAATCATCAAGGAAGATTTTGTAGTTGTAGGAAAGAATATTGAGCAGAGCCAGGTTTTAGTGCGCCCAAGCATGACTTATTTCCAGGACGCTTGGAGAAGACTTAAATATAACACAGCCGCACTTTTGGCATTGATTTTTCTTGTGCTGCTCACGGCCATGGCTGTCCTTGGCCCTATGATGTACTCTTACTCATATTCGGATCAGGATCTCAGTATGGTAGATAAGGCACCTGGCATAGGGGGACATATTTTCGGCACTGATAGCTTAGGCAGGGATTTATTTGTAAGGATTTGGGTAGGAGCCAGGATTTCGTTGTTTATAGGTATAGCAGGGGCAGTCATAGAATTCTTTATAGGCATCATATATGGTGGTATAGCCGGCTATTTAGGCGGATATGCCGATGAAATTATGATGAGAATAGTGGATGTTCTTTATACCATACCGAATCTGGTCATAGTAATTCTCCTTATTATGGTTATGGGTCCCGGTCTTCATACAATAATTATTGCCATAGCCCTCACAAACTGGCTTGGAATGGCAAGATTGGTCAGAGGTCAGACTCTTCAGCTTCGTGAGCAGGAGTTCGTCCTTGCAGCCAGAACTCTCGGTGCTGATGGTAAAAGAATTATTATGAAGCATCTTATACCTAATACTATAGGACCTATAATAGTAAGACTGACCTTTGCCGTTCCTGGAGCTATATTTACAGAAGCCTTTTTAAGTTTTATAGGACTTGGAGTGCCTGCACCCTTGGCTAGTTGGGGTTCATTGGCATCGGCTGGNNGCTGGTCAAAGAACATTGACTACATGTCCATGGCAGATATTCTTTCCGGCTTTATTCATAAGCTTGGCGATGCTGTCATTCAACATTATCGGCGACGGCCTGAGAGATGCGTTAGATCCAAGGCTTAGGAAATAAAGGGAGGAGATGTAAAAATGAGCAAGCTATTGGAAGTAAGAGATTTAGAGGTTTCCTTCGATACCTATGCGGGAGAGGTAAAGGCCGTAAGGGGAGTAAGCTTTGATCTCAGTAAAGGAGAGGCTATAGCCATAGTAGGAGAATCAGGCTGCGGAAAAAGCGTTACTGCCCAGAGCATTATGAGACTGATACCCTCACCTCCGGGGAGGGTAAAAAACGGCACCATCATTTTTAATGATAT
>DPSW01000302.1 GCA_003527145.1 Clostridiaceae bacterium
ATAGAAAGGGTATCATGTTCCACTAATTCATAGATAGCATGGATAATCGCCCCTTCCTCTGTATTCCCTGAAGCAAGTCCAGCTGTATTAACATCGGAAAATTTACCTTTGATGGGGAACTTAACGCATTCTAAGGGTACTAAAATATTTTCCTTCGTCAGTAAATTTCTCCCTTCACTCCAACTTAAAAAAAATTCATCTGCTGATTTCTGATCTGGATATAAATCNNAAATGGTATATTGTTTTTTAAGTTCAACAGCAGTCCCCTCACAGACAACAGAATTATAGTTTTCCGCTGAGAATCTCTCTATAGATTCGAATAATCCTGAATAAAAGGCATCTATAATAGTTAACCCTTTACCACAGTCAGATGTTTCTCCATCATCAGTATCTCTAGTAACCATAAAGGTTGGATTCACACTTAATTTCGTAGATATATTTTCAATTTTTTTTACTCGTAGCTTTTCAAACATATCCAGAATAAATTCTTTTCTTTCACATATGTTGTTCATTCCCTCATCATCTCCCTTTTAATCATTATTTATATTGTATATATCAAATTCTATAAAACCTGCTCTACTTAACATTGATAGAGTTACTACCAGAGTTCTATAATCTTGAGGAGTCACCATATCCCTTAATTTTGCTACCGAGATAGTTTTCCAATTGAAACTGTTTTTGATCATTTCAATCAGTTTATTTTGGGGTTGATATAAGTCAAACTTTGTTCTTTTAAGTATGGCAGTTTTATTAGATATCCAAGCCTCCATAATAGAATCAGCATAATTTAAAAGGTTGCCAATGTAGTTATCCATTATTGTTTCATCCCATTTAGACAACCTATATACTTCAGCTACTATCTTCATTTTATTAATTAAATCTTCTTCTTTATCCGTTACACGAATTGCATAATTGGGAATGTTTTCGTAGGCTTTTCGAGTTTTGTCGGTCACTTTTGTTCTAATTGTCTGTGGTAAGATATGATGAACTATCTTAAAATCCTCACTCTTCAATACATCAAAATACATTTTACTAGGATAGTTTAAGCACAGGGTTCCGATAGGGGCCTCGTAGTTATGTAATTTCTTATGATTCAAATGATTAAATAATTGCTTCCATTTTTCAACCCCTTCAAGAATATCTTCTCTGCTTTCCATAGGATGAAATAAAAGTATATTTATCTGTATTGCTATCCCTTGATCAATAAGCTTTTCAATTGATTTTTTAATCTTTGATACATAATCTACTGAACCTTTATTCAATATTTTTACTGTTTTTTCATTAAGGGTTTCTACACCCACAATAACTTTATAGAAATTTGAAGCTTTAAGTTTGCTAATAAACTCCTCATCCAATGTGTCTCCCCTTAAATTGCAGCTATAGAGCATTTTTGTTCTTTTAAGATATTCTAGTAGTTTGTAGGAAAATGAACTTCCAGAATTAAAAGTACAATCATCGATATGTACAAAGCATTTCCCTAAACATCTCTCAATTTGATTCAATTTACTGATGGTACTTTGAAGGGAGTAGTATTTAAATTTGTCCTTGATTCCCTTTTGATTCCAACTAAGACGGATGGAACAAAAGTTACATTTCCCTGGACAACCCTCAGAACAAGATAGATTTACACTATGGAGCCCTAACTTCTTATTATACATTCTAATATCTATAGCATCGAAATCTAAACAATCCATCATTGAATCATCCACATCAAAGTATGATCCTAATTCAAAAATATTCTCAAAGCATCTATCAACTAACTCCAGGCTATCAACAAATTTCTTAATTTCGGGAATCAACATATTTTTACCAACGGTATATATCTTTACGTCATTTCTATAGGTCTTCATCCTGTGGGCCAATAGTATTCCAAAGTAAGCAGAAGCTATGGAGTTGCAAGTAAAGATTATTTCATCAAAATCCTTCAATGTTTTCTGACATTCTTCTAGGTAATCCATAAACCTCTTCATTGGAAACTCAGCATCATCATATTTTATTCCTAGTTTCTCACAGGCATTGGAGATAGCTGGTGTCAGATCTTCTAGATACATCATCGAAATTAGTAAATCTGCCATCGGCATTGTTTCAAAGGGATAGTAGTTTGAAGGAATGTTAGCTGTCGTAGGATATGAAAATGCAAATCCTCCCAATAAGTACTGGGTCATATCGTATTGTACTTTCTCACAGCATAAAAACTGGTAAAACCCTATATCCAAATCAAAAGCTTTTATATTGTATTGGACTAAAATACCTTTAAGGTTAACGAGTTGNNTCTAAAGTAAACACTGAATTTACAATTGCAATGTTTCGATCCATCATTATACTAGAATGCTATTGTCTCAGCCATTAGACAATGCACTATATCCTTTCTTGTAGTAGAATGTAGCCAATGAAATATCATTTGCTTTACAAGTCTCTACATAATCTTCAATGGCAGATGCAAGCTCAGACCTTGACATGCCTTTTTCATAAGTTGCTAGCCCTAAAAAACCTGGTTCTGCATATAGATACGAAGAGTTTTTCAAAGAATTTCGATCAATGTTATTGCTAATGTTTGTTCCAAAGTAAGGGTATACCTTAGGAGACAATGCCTGAATATGACCGGCTCTATAAAATTCAAGTTCGATGATATCAATTTTGGTGATCTTATTTAGTTCGATGATAAAATCTAATGTCCTTTTGGCAGCTTCTTTTTTCTCGGTGGGATAACCTATAATCAAAAAGATCATCAATCTCATATCATATTTATGTACGGCGCTTGTTAGTTGACTTATAATCTGTAAATTTTGTTCTTTATTCATGCTTCTCAGCACATCTTCATCGGTTGTTTCAATTCCAAAAGCGACTTCTACACACCCGGTTTGTTGCAGTAGCTTCAACAAATTCTCATTGGGTTCTTTACCCCGTAAGTTACTTTGATATTTAAAGTGAATTCCTCTCTTCTTAATTTCCTCTAATACCTCTATTGTGTATGCTTCATCTATGTTAAGGCAACAGTCAATTATTGTTAAGTATTTAAATTGATACTGTTTTATATATTCTAGTTCCCTAATGATATATTCTATGCTATGCCTACTGAGGACATTTTCCATCATATTGCTTCGTTCACAAAAAAGGCATTTATAATTACAGCCACGGGTAAATTCAATTTCCGCAAACTCGTATATATCCTTCATCTGATCAAAGTTAGGAAAAGGCAGTGTATCCAAATCTATACGTCCAGAGCTTACAATATAACACTTCTCCTTAAAATCGTCGTCTATTTCAATTCTTGTCCCTTCTTCTATCAAGTGTAATTCTTTGTTATACACACTCACTCTTAAAGGATTGTTTGCTTGGCTTCTGTTGAAATATTGGCGAATAAAATCATATCCTTCTCCTACAACGATCACATCTAAAATATCAATAATTTTACTCTTTAGTTTATAAATCAATGGGTCTTGATCGTAAACATTACCTATTTTCCTACATTTATTATCTTCTCCCGTAATGATTGCTACATAATATGGGGTAGCTGGTTCGAAAGTATAATCGTCCATAACTATGATCTTTGCATTAGGTTCTCTTTTTCTAATTAAATCTATTAAAATTAATTGATAGGTGATGACTGGTGATACATATACCAAAAATGTACTACATTTTTTTTCTAGCATACTGTCTATAAATTCACTATACACCAATATTAGAATTTTAAGTAATTTAGCTCCAATTTCCAAATCGATTTCTAGCTTCTCATCTATGGATTCTTCCAGCTGAAAGTATCTCTCGCAAGTAATCCTTTCTATGAGGGATAGTCTTTCCGTTGGTAGCAACCCTTCAAAAAAATCATAGTCTTTTTCTATTAATTCAGCCACAGCTCTAGAGTAATAGAAAAAATTCGTATTGTTATAATCAAAATAAAATACGCGGTTTTNNGTTGATAGATGCAGCACCACTTTTTGTTGTCCTGATGGTATAAGGGCATTTGAGAATTGCGATATTTTCATTATTACGCATAGTATCCTCCTTCTAAATCAATAATACCTAATAAACTCAATATGAGGACTTCTCTAACAACTTCATCCCCTTCATCCCAGGAATCTAATAGAGTATTTACAGAAATTCGATCA
>DPSW01000460.1:0-4246 GCA_003527145.1 Clostridiaceae bacterium
ATTAATGTTTTATCTGAAGGGTTTCCTTTATATACTTGATATCCAACTATGATTCCGTTTTCAGCTTCTTCAATTTGCGATACCATACCAAACTGTACTTTTTTACCCGCTTTTCCTTTTTGTATCGGGTGAACATCGGAATCATGGTAGCTGACTAAACGCTCTTTAATATTAGTTTTACCTTTGTCAACGGATTCTTACTGAGCTATTACAGTCTCGAGCTTGCTACAAGTACTATGGATATAGTTTATGAGTTTGCGCTCATTCTTGTTTTCAGGGCGAAATTTAGTAAGTTGCTTTTTAGTAAGGTTTTGTTCTTTGAGTTTAACAATTAACTTTTCGTTTATTTCTTGGATAGAGCCTTCACCATATTTCTTTGTGATCTTCATGAGTGCTGTAGGAGTAAGAACATCTTGGTACATAGGTATGTGGCAAAATATTTTATACATAGGTGTCCTAGTGATTACAGGGACAAGATTTTCATAGCATCCCAGGATATCCGCGCTGCTACTTAGTGAGATTCCTCCAATAAAAACTATTATAAAAAAATATAAAAAACTTCCAAATCCTCCGCTTAGGATCGGAATTACGTCAAATAAAACAGAGATGCCGGATATTAAAATAGTGCTTGGTAGAGCAACTGCCATGAAAGGGGACAATATATGGAGAATATTGATATTAGTATCTTCTCCTTTTAACAACTGCAAAATGATTCCATTGCAAATTAGAATGATCATAATAATGAATAGCATTAAAAATTTGCTTATAGCTTTTGAGAAGATATATTTTCATAGACTCCAAAAAATTGCGGCAAATATCCCAGTATTTTCTTATATTCTGTATTGTCAGGATCGATGGATTCATTACAAAATAATACTTCGCCATCAGTAGGGTGTATTATTGCTGCAAGAATTTTCAGCAATGTAGACTTCCCTGCGCCGTTAGGGCCGATCAAAGCTGTAACTCCTTCTTTTATAGTTAGATCAAGTTTTTGTAGGGCAAATCCTTTTTCATTTCTTACACTGCCATACTTTTTAGTCAGATTTTTGCAGATTATATCCATCTTATTTACCCTCTTTCATATAAGCTCCTTATCCCTATTCTGCATTGCCTTACTCATTAAGATATAGTTCTACCTTGTTTTGTATGATCTTAGCTGTCTCCTCTGCACTCCTGTCGCTGTTTACATAATCGCTGATTTCCTCTCCCAGCAGTATATATATTGCTGAATATCCGAAGGAGTATAAAGGTAGCAGTATGGATTTTTGATTTTATGCTGCATTTCCAAATAATAGTCGTTCCTTTCCTTATCTGCATCTTTATTGAGCAAAAAATGATATTCGTAGAAGCTTGATTGTACTTCTTGAGACAATAAGAGCTTTATGAACTCCCAAGCTTCATCCTTATATTTGGATTGGCTGTTTATGGATGCTGCATCAGAAAAAAAGAACCTATGATCGGTATGCTTTCCTTTGGGGTAAGGCAAAACCTTGAAGTCACTATATAACTTTCCCAAAATACCTATAGAATCGTATCCCGTTACCTCCATTGGAACAAGAAGAATATTGTCCACAGGGTTATTATCTTTGCGCAGGTCTATATCTCTCATACGTATATTAGGCGATGTGAAGTTTGTCCTCATTCCTTTGTACTTATTAAGAATATCAATAAACTCTTCCGAATTAAATTTTGCGGTCCTTATATCCCAATTTATATAATAATTGATATCGTTACAAAAGACATATTCCATAGAACTATAATCATCCTCTATCTTGGGGAATATATAATACTTCTCCTTAGGGTTATATTTGTTTAGCTTTTTAGCCACATTATATAAATCTACAAATGTATAGTCATCATCCAAAGTTATATTTTTTTCTTTCATAAGCTTTTCATTTACGAAGAAACATTTAAAATCATAGTTTATAGGCATTGCATACAGCTTTTCCTCTTGCCTGCAGCCATTTATGATGTGTTCATAATAATCATTAATATCAAAGCTTCTATCCTTTTTTATCATTTCATCAAGATTTACTAATAGGCCTTTTTCCGCATATTCTCTTAAAGGATAGTAGTTACAGATTATGTCCGGGCCTTTCCCGGTGAGCATTTCCGTATTCAGCTTTTGGGTATATTCAAAGTGTCCTATACTATCGTGGGTTTTCAGATCTATTTTTATGTTCTTATGATGAGACTCGAATTTTCTGGCAGCATTAGAATAGACCGACAGCAAATCTCTATAGACATATACCACCAGCTTTTTTTGTTCCTCAGGTTCACTGCCGGTTATTTTATCCTTATTTTTCACATATTTAAGCAAAACAGGCTTATCTCCGCTTTCTGCCAATATGTATACCTGCTCTTCTAAATCAATCATCATATCATAAACAATGGATATGGCCGAAAGCTTTCTGTAATCCATCAGTTCTTTTACCGGATTACCTACTGAATCATACTGCATTATTATACCGTTTGCTAATCCATATAAAGTTTTGTTATTGGAGTTATAAGATTGTCTTTTTCATCTATTGCAATATCTTTGTATTGCTTTTCACTTAGCACATTTGTCTTGTTAAGGTTTTCATCATATATTTCAATTTCTCCATTTAGTTTAAGTGCATATATATTAGCCTTGCTGTCAACCCTCACCTTTTGAAATATTTCATTTTTTATGTCTTCCTTGGTGTTTTCCAGAGCTTTAAAAGGCTTGCTCCCTGCTCCGCTTGGATTATCCTTATCCACAACAGTCCTTTGCCTTTGTATAGAATGAATCTGACCCTTATCATCCTTGGTATAACTCTGGGATATTATATATAGGCTATCGGTGCTATTAAATGCCAGCTGAGATTTATTATATGTAGAGCCTTTGTATTCATCAATTGGCTTACCTTCTTTATCGATTAATAATATGCTTTCGGAATCGTATTGTGATATAGCTAGTTGGTCATTGCTGTTTAAACTCATTGCATACACATCACCAATTTCTGCTTCCTGATCTATCCTTATTGCTTCATAAAGTCGCATACTTTCATCTTCATTGATAGCAGGATTTCCGGCAGATGTACAACCATACAAGACAGACATAATAATAAAGACAATAGGAATTAACAATCTTAACTTTTTATTATCCACATCATTCGCCTTCATTCTTTTATAAGTACGCTCGCGAAAACTTCAAGAGCAGAATTTATATATATTCCAAGGCTCAGCATTTTTGCATCACCTCAGCCTTTTACGTAGATATATTAGTTAAATTACCAATTGTCATATGATAAAATTTGCTTTATCATTCATTATTTACACCGTAATCTATAGTTCATTTCAGCCCAAAATAGGATTACATATTCTATTTTGGGAGGTAGTAAAATGCTGGGTAACTGGAAATCTCATAAGGACTATCAATATGAACTCAGGCTTAAACTGCTCTTCTATCTGCAAATACAAGAAAGCAGGCTGGCTGAATTGAATAGACCAATCTCAAAACTCTATCTTCTCAACCTTGATAGCCTGCTTCCAGTGATCAAGCCTCTTTACCCCGATTTAGGCCGACCAGCCAAAAATCAGCAGGGTATAATACGTTCTCTAGTATTGATGCTTGATCTTGGAGAGCATTCTATCACAAAGTGGGCTTCAAGGATAGGGGTGATTCCCTTTTATCTGGTATATGTGGTTTTGATTCAACTGATGCCCCCTCCCATTCTTCATATTACGATTTCCTTATACGCTTATGGCTTGCTAATCGTAAGAATCATCTTAATAGAAAACTGAAGCTCAGGCCTTTCTACTCTAAACCCAGAAGCNNCAAAGCATTCTGGTTCAGTTAAACGCCTTGTTTATTAAGCCTTGCAGGGAAAACTCCATGACTTTAGGCCTGAAAGAATACTTCAAGAGTTCCTCGCAAGATGCGTTGTAGATGTTTCAGCAAACATGGGCCTCCTTGGTGATACCAATAGCTTATCTGTTACTTTTGACGGCTCTGCATATTATTCAGGAGCAAGTCATTATGGTGTTAAGGTTTGTGATTGTCGTTCTAAAGGCATATACAATTGTACTTGCCCAAGACGGTATTCTGACCCGGATGCAACATGGGGTTGGGACAGTTACAGGGAGCAGTGGTTCTATGGAGATACCCTCTTTAATGTAAGTGCATCTGATAGTCCAAATGACCTCCCTATTTATCTTCGCATCGTTCAGGCCAGCCGTCATGATAGTATAACTACGGTTTTTGCCTTAAGGGATATTCATA
>DPSW01000460.1:4255-4391 GCA_003527145.1 Clostridiaceae bacterium
TTATGATATACTGCCATTTATTGCCCTTGACTCCAGGACTAAGGCTAAGTTTAATTATCCCCATCCAGACATCATATGTTTTGATAATAAAGGAAGGTCCATCTGTCCTGGTGGAATCCCATACGTATACCGGGGG
>DPSW01000438.1 GCA_003527145.1 Clostridiaceae bacterium
ATGACCTCCAGATTATCTCTCAAAGATTGACTCACAGACACCTTCCCGGTGCTCAATATTTCCTGTCTTATCCCGGCAAGCCTTTTTTCATCGTCATCCACTACTACGGCCTTCAATATCTTGCCCTTTTCCTCCTTTACCGTCTTTTCCAAGGATTCTACCACCCTCACATTTATGCGGTCTTCTTCCCTCAAGCTTTGATTCCATTCAGTATATTTTTGTGAAATATTCACTATCTTCTCAGTATATACCGTATCCTGGGAGTAAAGATGGCAATATAAGCCGCTGCTCTTGCACAGCGTTATCATCTCCAAAGCGACTTCATCCAAGAGAATGCTTTGAAACATTATATTGTTGGTATAATCTTCTCTTATTATTGCGCCATTACTAGCGATTATTGGAGTGTTTATGCCAAGAAGTCTTGTATAAAACCTGGCTGAGGAATATATCCTTCCTGTGGCTACGACAAGATGAACTCCTTTTTTTGCCGCTTCAGCCAGGGCTTCTTTATTTCTCGGAGAAACCTCTTTCTGTTTGTTCAAAAGAGTATAATCCATATCCATTACTATCATTTTGTATTTGTTTTGTTCTGATAACATTGCAATTCTCCCTCTCGTCTCAGAAATAGTCATAATTTTATTCTATTATTACTTTGTTGGTATTACAAGGAATATGCTATGTGAGCTCATACCCGGACTTATGTTGAAAATATAAATCTTTCCAAAGAGTCCACGGTAGGGAAATAGTGGTCAGAATTTGCTTTCATGTAATCTTTTATTTCCGGAATCACATGAGAGCATCCTGCTCCTGCGAATTCAATATTGCAGCTCCTTGCCATATCCAAGCCGGGCTTTGAATCGTCTACCACCAATATATTGCGATTTTCCAGGCTGAATCTCCTCATGATTTCCAGGATTGGATATGGGTTAGGCTTCCTCTGCTCTTCTTCCAGCTCCCAACCGAATATCAAATCAGGAGACAAGCCGCAGTTTAACATGTAATCCCTTATGATCTGCCGGCTTTCCGAATGGGAAACAACGCATATTATTCCTCCCGACTCTTTATATTTTTTTACCAAATCGGCAAAGCCGGGATAAAAGCCTGGCACCTTTGATTTTGTGTGCCTCTTCCAGATATCATATTGATATTGCTGCTCTTCCTCGCTGAATTTCAATATATCTTTGCATAACCCGTAAAACCCCGGATTAAAGCAATAGCGGACAAACTCCTCAAGCTTTAAAGTCTTCATATCGGGCCTTAATACCCTTAGGGCTTCCACAAAGGACGGATAGTGAATATCCGGCGTACTTTTGACTGCGGTATCGTCATGATCTAAAATCAAACAACGGTATTTCAACTTAGCTCCTCCTGAATTATACAATTACAATACTATTTTACAACACATTTCATGCTCTTACAAATTCCATACCCCAATCATGCTTCCCTATGCATTATAAAAAACCTTCCCGTACAATACGAGAAGGCCTGTAATCATCTTTTTAACTTTTTGGTGCGCGAGGCGGGAGTTGCTCCGCTCGCTTTGGCTCGCTATCACGCCGGGTCGGGAAAATGCTTCCAAGGGTCGCATTTTCTTGTTCCTCCCGTTCAAGTCCTATCTACTTATCCGCTTATACAAAAAATTTCTTTTACTCATTCTTTGATTTTAGTTGGTGCGGGATAAGGGACTTGAACCCCCACGTCGTTGACACTAGATCCTAAGTCTAGCGCGTCTGCCAATGCTTGACCAACGGGCCGCTTGATGGTGATCCACCGGAGAGTCGAACTCCGGACACCATGATTAAAAGTCATGTGCTCTACCTGCTGAGCTAGTGGATCATCTGTGAGGAATTATAGCTCACATTAATACATTCTACATGCTGGCAACTGATTTGTCAACAATATTTTTTTCTTTTTTGCTGCCAATCTCAGGCAGCAAATCCTTTTGACAAATCCCCCAAAACAAGAGACGTATTGATATTATAATAGGATTTTAAAAATTTTGCAATGGTAAAGCTTTATTTTTATATATTCTGAAAATTGTTATCCGATTTTATTGATTATATCTCTTGCTACAACAATGCCGGTGACGGAAGCCTGCATAAGGCCTCTTGTAATTCCTGCCCCGTCTCCTATAGTATAAAGATTTTTTACGGAAGTCTCGAAATTGTCATTTACCTGGACCTTGCTGGAGTAAAATTTGCACTCTACACCATACAGCAAAGTATTCTTCGAGTATAGACCCGGAGCCACATTATCAAAGGCCTTTAATGCCTCTATGATGGAAACCAGATACCTGTGGGGCAGCACATAGCTCAAATCTCCGGGTACCGCATTTTTCATCGTGGGGATTGTAGTGGATTTCTTTAATCTATCCCTGTCGGTTCTTCTGCCCTGAAGCAAATCCCCCAGCCTCTGAACCAAAATTCCGCCGCCGGTGAGCATGTTTGCCAGTCTGGCTACATATTTCCCATACTCGATAGGCTCCTTAAAAGGTTCTGTAAATCTTGTCGAGACCAGCAGCGCAAAATTTGTATTATCGGTCTTCAGGTTTTCATCCGCATAGCTGTGACCGTTTACAAGGGACAAGCCGCCTTCATAGTTTTCCTGGGATACAACACCGCCCGGGTTCATGCAGAAGGTTCTCACCCTGTTGTCAAAGGTATCGGAGTAATATACCAGCTTGGCTTCATATAAGTCTTTTGTGAGATGGTCCATGATGCTGTTGGGTACTTCTACCCTCACCCCGATGTCAACAGCATTGTTATTTGTGTTTATCGACAGTTTCCTGGTTTGCTCTGAAAGCCATTCGGCACCGCCTCTTCCCGGGGCAGCAACAATATATTCACCATATACCGTCATCTCTTCTTCGTCTTTTCTTTTTATTACTACAGCTTTAGCTTTACCCTTTTCCTCAATTATATCTATGACATCCGTCAGTTCGGAGAACACAACTTTAGGGTTCTTTACCAAATATTTATACATGCCCTCAAGAACATAGAAAGCTTTTTCCGTGCCCAGATGCCTTACCGGACAAGGTATCAACTGTATATTGTGCTTTGAAGATTCATATTTCAAATCATCTATTACTTTGCTGTTCAAACCATGTACTTCGCTTTGAGCTCCAAAGTTCAGATATATGGAATCAGCATACTTTATCAATTCCTTAGCCTCATCATCCGTCATATAATCTGTAATATTGCCTCCCACCTCAGGGCTTAAGGACAGCTTACCGTCACTGAAAGCACCCGCTCCAGACCATCCGAAGGTTATGCCGCAAGGATCACAGCCTACACATTTGCCTATGCTTCTGGCAGGGCATTTTCTTTGAGACAAGGTTCTTCCTTTGTCCATTATAAGGATATCCAGATCTTTATTATTTTTGACTAACTNNTCATAATTATTTTTCATTCTTCTCACCCTTTATCCTCAGAGTATTTTACTGTTAATTTCAGAATGCTCATCAGAAGCCTTTAATATATTAACAGATGTATATTATAGAGTCAACTTGCACATTCTTGTTTTGAACTGATGTGTCTTTATATTCCGACTACTTAGGCCGCAAAGATATACACAACACAGATCTGCATCAAACTGACAAAAATATTTAATTCATATTTTTTTGTTGGAGGTTGCATTCAATATTTCAACATATATTATGTTAATATACCATAATNNGCATTCACTGGCGTTGCAAATTCAGATTTTTTAAATCCACATTATCCACATTATCCACAGAGATATGCACATATGTTCGAATAACCTTTCGGAAATATGTAATTTCAAGGGTTTAAAAGCTCATATTTTAGTCCTTATTGGAGTTATCCACTCGTTACATAAAATTCTGTGGATAACTTATATCTTATTGATAAAATTCAAAAAATTAAAAACCGCGTATTTCGCGGTTTTTATGATTCATATTAGTACATAATTCTACTTTAGCACGGTGCTTCTATATCTTTGCTTTATCTGCAAATTTAGTAAACTGTCCCAGCCATACCAATTCTACTGTCCCTGTGGGGCCGTTACGCTGCTTGGCAATTATTACTTCACCTATGTTTTTCTTTTCCGAATCGGGATGATAGTATTCATCTCTATAGAGGAATATGACCACATCCGCATCCTGCTCTATGGCTCCGGATTCCCTGAGGTCTGATAGTATAGGCCTGTGATCCGCTCTTACTTCCGGTGCACGGCTCAGCTGAGAAAGGGCTACCACCGGCACTTCCAGCTCACGGGCAAGCGCTTTAAGCGATCTTGATATGTCGGAGACCTCCTGCTGCCTGCTGTCGTATCTGCCGCCGGCGCCGGACATCAGCTGCAGATAATCTATGGCTATCATCCCAAGCCCATGCTCAATTTTTAATCGCCTGCATTTAGCCCTTATTTCAGTTACGGATATGGCAGGAGTGTCGTCTATAAATATAGGTTTATCGGCCAGCACCCCCATAGCCCGGGCCAGCTTTATCCATTCATCTTCCGATATATCCCCGGTTCTCAGCCGATGTGCGTCTATCAATGCTTCTGAACATAGCAATCTTTGAGAAAGCTGCTCCTTTGACATTTCCAGAGAAAATATGGCCACAGGTATACTTTCTCTTACTGCAGCATTTTGCACCAGATTCATCATCAAAGCAGATTTACCCATGGAAGGCCTTGCCGCGATCAGTACCAAATCCGATCTCTGCAAGCCCGACAGTTTTTGATCTAAATCCGAAAAGCCTGTTGGTATTCCCGTAATTTTTCCTTTATTCAAATAAAGCTCTTCTATCCTGTCAAAATTCGCAGTCAGTATTTTCTTTATCGGAACAAAACCCTGGGTGGATCTGTTCAAGGATATATCAAATATGCTTTTCTCCGCCTGATCCACTACTGAAACAGGATCCTCCGGGTTATCATAGCATTTGGATATGATATCGTTAGATGACCTTATGAGCTTTCTCAGCAAGGATTTCTGCTCCACAATCTTTACATATTGTTCTATTTTGTGGGTCGTGGGCACAATATTCATAAGCTGGGTAAGGTATGTTATACCCCCAACCGCATCCAAAGTGTTTCTTCCCTTTAGTTTTTCGGTTATGGTAATAAGGTCTACAGGGTTATTCTCATTATATATGTCTACTATTGCTTCATAAATCTCTTTATGGACCTCCCTGTAAAAATC
>DPSW01000036.1 GCA_003527145.1 Clostridiaceae bacterium
AAGTTAGAGGGACCATGTCCTTACTTCTTAGACTTAACTTACTTTAAAGTAATGCTTCCACAGAGAAAAGACATAGTTGAAAAATACGGAGAGGAGTTTTCTTCAGGAGCAGACAAAATGGTTTATAATGGTCCTTTTGTTGTTCAAGAATGGAAGCATGAGGAGAAAATTGTTCTTGCTAAAAATGAAAATTACTGGGATAAAGATAAAGTTAAAGCAGATTTAATAGATCTTGTAATCATACCTGATCCCAAAACGGCTATTAGCTTATATGACACCGGAGAGTTGCTTTCCGCATCAATACCAAGTGATATGAGTGAGATTTATATACAAAAAGGTGAAGCAAAGTTTATGCCTAATGGAGGCGCTTATTATCTATCCTTTAACTTTAATAACAAGGATAAAAATATGTTCGGGATTCTTAATAATAAAAATTTCAGGAAAGCGATATCATACGCTATAAATAGAGAGGATTTTGCAAAATCAGTAGCCAAAAATGGAGCACTGCCGGCGACCAGATATGTTCCTCCGATAATTGCAGGTGTTAGTGATAAGTATACAGCCGAATCGCCTTATGATCCACTTCCCCTTAAGGCTGATGAGGCAAAGGCAAAAGAGTATTTAGGGCTGGCTTTGAAAGAACTGAACACGACAGTAGAAAAATTGCCTACATTTAAGCTTCTAACAAGAGATGATGCAATAAGAAGAACTCACATGGAAGCAGTACAGGATATGCTTTCAAAGACTTTAGGCGTAAGAACTGAGATAGTTCAGGTACCCAAAAAACAATATTTCCAATTGCTTGATGATGGCGATTTTGATATCGCCTATGGCAACTGGTTCCCTGATTATGATGATGCTATGACCTATATCGATGTATACTTAACCGGAAATGGGGTAAATAGAGGCAGATTCAGCAATACAGCTTTTGATGATATGGTTAAGGCGGCTAAGTCTACGCCGGATCTAAAGCTGCGGGGCGAAAAATTATTTGAAGCCGAAAAAATACTTTTAGATGAGCTGCCTATTGTTCCTATATTTTGGGGCTGCAATGCATATGTACAATCAGATAAACTAGTTAATTATGTAAGGTCTTTGGTGGGAGCAGATCCTGACTTGATCTACACATATATAAAATAATTTTCCATTGCAAGGAAGTCCTTTTGGACTTCCTTTTTGAGTATATGCTACTATATACTCAAATTTGCTCTTGTGCTATTATTAATATTGATAAAGGATTTGGAGATTATTGGGAAGCAGGGTGATGATTTTGAAAGAACCTGATATAGATGGTGCCATGGTAAGAAAAAATAAAATTCCTATTTTGATTTATACCCCTGAATGGATACAACTGTTTTCTAATTTTAAATCAAGAAGCATGCAGAAATNNAAGCTGGAAGAGCTTCTCGCAAAGGAAAAAAATCTGGAGCAAGAGCTTAAGGAACTGGAAAAAAGAAAAAAGATTTCGATGAATAAAATACTACATATTTCAAACGAACTCAATGAAAATAATAATGAAGCCTTTTTAGGACCACTGAAAGAATCCCAAAAAGAGATCCTGCATATAAACCAAAGGATACCTTTGATATTGGAAGAGCTTGAGGCATTGCCTTCCACAATAGACAAAGAAAATGCCATACTATTGAAAGAAACTGTGAAAAGAACCTATGAGCTTATCAATGAAAGCAAACAGGAGGCCGATGATATGCAGCAGGAAATAAGCAGGATCAGAGAAGCCCTGATGGAGCTCATTCAGAAAAAAGTGGACGTGGACGAGCGGGTTAACAGGCTTTATTCATATTTGCACGGCATTGTTGGCGTAGATGAAATGGATAAACTGGATGAAAGCTTGCTGAAGGATTGAAGGATAAGCTTATCCGATTTATTTGCTGATCCATGTAAAATATTTCAAACTGTATTAAGCGTTCTAACACATCGCTAATATTTTTTACTGTATATATTCGACAAAAAACAAGAGAATCCTTTTTATATTCAAGGATTCTTTCATTATATTTTGCTTTGTCTTCAGTCTGAGCCACGAGTAATCATATGATACTCGTGGCTTTATATGTCCTGGAATTGGCTAAAATATACTTTTGATTATGGACTATTTAGACTATATTATATTAAATTGATATTCGGTATATGCTATTAATGGCACTTAAGTCTAAGCAAGCCGGAATCATCAATGTATATGATTCCTTTCTTAATCAAATTGTCCAGCCTAGTATCAAATTCTTTAATGTCCATATCTTCTGATAAAAACTCTTCTACATTGGCTTTTAATTCACTCTTGGAAATACCATCACGGTCAATCTTTATAAGTATTAAACGATCAAAATCATCCGCTAAATATGTCCACAGCGGTTCTAAACTCCCCTTTTCATTGACATGCAGCATACTAAACAAATAACATAGAATAGGCTTTTCGTTATAGTTAATGCTATTGGAATACAATATTTCTTTATGTCCGTCATTGTCAAAATCAAATAATTCATATAGTTTTGCATCTTCAAACTCAGCTTTACCCAAATCTCCACGGGGATGCGCAGGTTTTAAATGTTCGTCTACATTGAAGAAATCACTTTTTATGTGATAGGAGTCACCAGCAAGCGAGATATTTGCCTTTTCTTCGTTCAACATACAAATAACAACAGGCATACCATCTTCTAATCGGAATATGTAACATTTCGATGGAAAATAGTGCTGGTTTCCCGGTAAAAAGTATGTCAGAAATATATATGGTTTTTTATCTTGACCGTAAAAAAGCCCGGCTTCCGGCTTTATGTTAGGTTGACCTCCGGTAAACCAATACCAAAAGTATGATAGATCATCTTCGATCGTATATATGGTGTTGTTATCCAGCTTTATGTCTATCTTGCCGACCTGGTTGTGGGCAGGTATACCTTTTGGACGGCTAGCAGCAATAGTAATATTGTCAAATGAATATTCCACGGTTAAAGGCAGGGTGACATGGCGCAGTTCACGTTCAACATATTCTTTATATTCACTTGAATTTGAATATATTAGTTTGTCATTTAGTAGTTTTAATCGAAATTTTTCAAATTCATTTTCATTAGAAAAGTACTTTCGATATGCTTCGATGTTTATAGTATCTTCATCAGTTATTTGTTTGCTGGCAGACAATGCTTTTACAGTTTGAGAAGATAATTGAATAGCGGCAATGCTTTTTAAGTC
>DPSW01000470.1:0-792 GCA_003527145.1 Clostridiaceae bacterium
AGGCTAGAAGCTAGAAACTGACTAAAGGAGTGATAGAATGAAATATAGAATACTTCCGCTTATACTTATATCTACTTTGCTGCTGGGCACGGCAGCCAATGCAGAGCCTAAATTCCGCTACAGCTTTGATGAAGCCTTTGATATGGCTCTCAAAAACTCCGCAGAATATAAATCCAAGGACAATGCCATAAGCAAGGCCTATGACAATTATGAGAAACAGGAGAAAGCTGCTCCTGCAGAAGTAAAATTCAATGTAGGAAATTTTAAAAAATTCATAACGGATCAGGTCGATCCTTATGTCAAGGTAGAAGATGCCTATTCAAGCTATCAGCAGACCATACTAGACAGGGAAAACGCAAAGCTCAACCTTGCGCTGAACCTGAGATCAGCCGTAATAGCTGTAGAAAATGCCGAAATGGCTATGGAAGAGGCAAATGCCAATAAAAAAGTCTGGGAAGAAGAGCTGAAGCTCCTGGACCTCAGGCTGGATAAAAACCTCATATCCAAAACGGAACACAAAAATAAGAAAGCAGATCTGGAAAACAAGATAAAAGGACTGGACAATGCTCAGAAAACCCTGGACGAAGCCTATTATAATCTAAATTCTCTCCTCGGCCGTGAGAATGAGAAGGACATAGCCATAACCCTCAATGATACTGTAGTCCTGCTGGAAAAGCTGGATCTGGAGCAGATAAAGAAGGATATGATAAAGAAGGATACCGGCTTAAATCAGAAAAGTAATCAGAGATATTCGGAAAAAGTATATTTTGACCTGGTAGAAGAAAGATATCT
>DPSW01000470.1:797-2789 GCA_003527145.1 Clostridiaceae bacterium
GCTAAGGAAGACTTTGAAGCTGCCGAATCAGATTATGAAAAGGCTCTTGCTTCCTTCGGCAAGGACTTCGACAAGATGATAGAGAGCATAAAGGATAATCTTGAAGAGATCAGCAGCATTGAGAAAGAAATATTGGAAGAACAGCGAAGCATAGAATTGTATAGAATAAAATATGAAGCCAGGATGATTTCTAAAAATGAATATGATAGTAAGCTTAGTAATCTATCTGTCCTCCGTAACAAACAAAAATCCTCCCTGCTTGAGCTCAATCAAAAATATGCCAAGCTGCTTTCCTGCAGCGATTTGAAGAAAGTGGTCAAGCAATGACTTGAACTAGGGGCCTACCTTATGTTAACATTATATACAAATCAGAAGGAAAGGGTCGTGATGTTAGGGTTGAACCAAAAAATAAGTCTGTACGGATTTAATAATCTGACAAAAACTTTGAGCTTTAACATTTATGATNNTGATATCTGTTATGCTAAAACTGAAAGGGACAAAAATGACTATATTACCTATATCGACGAGCAATACAACTCGGAGCGCTTGACAAATATCCTTTGCGAAGTGACCAAAATAATAGGGGCCAATATACTCAATATTTCCAAGCAGGATTATGATCCTCAGGGGGCAAGTGTTGCAATCCTCATTACAGAAGACGGAATGCCCTGTAATTCCATCGATCCTTCCTGCAACAAAGGTGATCTGTCGCACTTGAGAGATTGTGTTGTGGCGCATTTAGATAAAAGTCATGTTACGGTTCATTCCTACCCGGAAAGCCATCCGGACAATGATGTTTCTACATTCAGAGTAGATATTGATGTTTCAACCTGCGGTGAAATATCGCCATTAAATGCCTTAAATTTTCTCATAAGCAGCTTTGACTCAGATATAATAACCATTGATTACAGGGTCAGGGGTTTTACCAGGGATGTAAATGGGCATAAATACTTCATGGATCATGGGATGAGTTCAATACAAAATTATATAAACAATGAGACTCTGAAAAAATACGACGCAATAGATGTAAACGTGTATAATTCCAATATATTTCACACCAAGATGATGATAAAGGAAATCGATTTAAACANNCAACTATCTGTTTAATACAGACCCTTATGATTTGAACCCTGAGGAAAGACGCAGCATAAGAAATAAGCTCTCCAAAGAAATGATAGAAATATATCACGGCCTTAACATCTATGACCGTATGGAAGAATAATCAGTTGAGGAGGTTTGAAATGGAACTCTGGTTTACAGAAGAGCACACGGATAATGTGCGTTTTACAATGAAAGTAGATAAGCATATATTCAGCGAACAAAGCCCTTTTCAAAGAATAGATTTCCTGGACACCTATGAATTCGGACGAGTTTTTGCTTTAGACGGCATAATCATGCTTACCCAGAGGGACGAATTTGTCTATCACGATATGATAGTACATGTGCCTATGGCTGCCAATCCCGATATCAAAAAGGTTCTGGTCATCGGCGGCGGTGATGGGGGCTCTGTAAGGGAGCTGACCAGATACAGCGCTGTTGAAAGCATTGAAATGGTTGAAATAGACCAAAGAGTCGTTGAGTGCTGCAGGGATTTCCTGCCGCAGACGTCATCAAAGCTGGATGATCCAAGAGTGAAGCTTTTTTATGAAGACGGCATAAAGTTTATCAGCACCAAGCATAAGGAANNATGATCTGATAATCGTTGATTCTACAGACCCCATAGGGCCGGGAGAAGGCCTCTTCACAGAAGCATTCTACAAAAACTGCTTTGAAGCCTTGAAGGATGACGGCATACTGGTAAATCAGCATGAAAGCCCTTATNNCTTATTATGAAAACACCGCAAGCTTGATGAAGAGAACTCATAAAAGAATAAAGCAGTTTTTCCCCATAGCCAAGGTATACCAGATTCATATACCCACCTATGCATCAGGGCATTGGCTCTTTGGATTTGCATCAAAGAAATATGATCCTGTGAAGGATCTGGATGACAA
>DPSW01000470.1:2858-3777 GCA_003527145.1 Clostridiaceae bacterium
CAACCCCCACTGAATGTTAGTTTAGTGATAAAATAAAAAACCCGGAATTTCCGGGTTTTTTAATTAATTCATATCTGTGTTCATATTCACTTCTGTATTCGTATTCATGCTCTTATTCATAATATCCGTTATGTCTATGGAATTGCTCTCATTTACCACTGGCATATCTATCTGCATAGGAGCATTTATATTATAAACCTTTGTGCTGAAGCTCATATCCAGCTTCAGTATGCCTTTGCTCGCCGGCTCCTCTTCTCCCATGGCTTTCCCTATGGCTTTAATATTAACTTCCAAGGGAATGCTTCCGGCTTCATGAGCAATATATCCATCGCTATTGATGCCGTATTCCAGTACGATACCCTTATCTCCTATAATCTTTACGTCTTTGAAAGTATCCATAAAGCTGTTAAACTTTTCCTTTAAACTCGGCAGCTCTTTTTTTAATTCATCCGATTCCAGGTTGACTTTTTCTTGATTTAACTGCGGCTCTTGCTTTGCATTTGTATCTACAATTTTTGATACTAAATCCATATACTGTTCTATAAACTCTATAGTATCTTTGCTATCAATTGCATAATTTACTGTATATCTTACAAGATTTTTGAAAGCTGCGTCATCTAATTTCACTTCGTAAATAGATAATTCTTTTCCATCAACAGTTCTTTTTTCCTTATATTTTGCTACCTCAAATCCAGGATTGAATTTTTCCTGAGAATCTTTGATGAACTTGGCAATTTGAGACTGCATTTCCTTAGAGAATTTAAAAACCTCATTAACATTGATCTGTTCTTGAGTTTCACCCATTATCTTATAAAAATCATATACTAAATATTCTTTAGTATTATCTTCCGGATACATAGAATTCATAATAAGCGGCGGCATCTTGATGATTTCTATTAATTTAACTCGTTGTGCTAGC
>DPSW01000178.1 GCA_003527145.1 Clostridiaceae bacterium
ATCATGCTATCTATTAGATACTGACAAGCATAAAATACTTATTGATTGCGGCATGTTTCAAGGTGATGCTGATTCAGAGGATCTAAATAGAAATATGTTTGATTTTGAGCCATCAAAAATTGATTTTCTTTTATTGACTCATGCTCACATAGATCACAGCGGAAGAATACCGCTGCTAGCAAAAAAAGGCTTTAACGGAGAGATTTTAGCTACAANNTGCACTATAATGCTGCCTGACAGCGGATATATCCAAGAGATGGAAACGGAATGGACCAATAGAAAAAGACTGAGAGCCGGCAGACCTTTGATTGAACCCCTTTACACCGCCGCTGATGCTGAGGACTCCTTAAAATACTTTAGGGCGATTAACTATGATGAAATAATCGAAATAACTGAGGAAATTAAAATCAGATATAAGGATGCCGGGCATATACTTGGTTCGGCTATAATCGAATTATGGGTAAAGGAAAAAGGCGAAACAGTAAAGCTCGTATTTTCAGGAGACTTAGGCAATAAAGATATGCCTATAATGAAAAATCCGTCATTAATCGATGAAGCGGATTATTTAATCATGGAGGCAACATACGGCAACAAAGCTCATGATAATGCAAGGAACAATATATTGTTTCTTCTTGATATAATCATAAATACAATCGAAAATGGCGGCAACATAGTTATACCTTCCTTTGCCGTAGGGAGAACACAAGAAATTTTATATATGTTAAATATGATGAAGGAAAGCGAATTTTCTAAAATAAAAAGCATACCTGTATATGTGGATAGCCCATTGGCGATCAATGCTACCAATGTATTTCTAAATAATCAGGATTTATTTGACGATGATACTAAGTCTTTGATAAAAGTGGGAGATAATCCTTTTGAATTTCCAAACCTTGTTTTTACTAAAACAGCAGAAGAATCAAAGGCCATAAATTTTCATGAAGGGAGCTGCATAATAGTTTCTGCCAGCGGCATGTGTGACGCAGGCAGGATAAAGCATCATCTCAAGCATAACCTCTGGAGAGGAAATTCAAGTGTGGTCTTTGTAGGATATCAAGCTAAGGGGACCCTCGGCAGAAAAATCTTGGAAGGTCAAAAAAAGATAAAAATATTCGGAGAAGATATCTACGTAAATTGTAAAATTTATAATTTAAATGGTCTATCAGGGCATGCCGATAAAAATGGGCTTATAGATTGGTTCTCATCTTTTACAAAAAAGCCTGCAAAAATATTTTTGACTCATGGTGAAGAAGATTCCTTGAAGGAACTTTCTCAAATATTGCAGGATAAATTTGATTCTAAAGCAGAGATCGCTCATATGGGTGAAACTATTGAAATAGAATCTTCAACTGACTCTATAGTCAATATGCCTGAAAAATATTATGCAGAAGATAATAGGCTGGAAATGCTATTGGATGACATCAGAACCATGATGTATGCATTAAAAGAAGCGACTACTGGCGATGAGAAGCTTGCTGATCGAAGCAAGGCCATAATATTGACTAAAAAAATAGAAAATATATTATCCGGTCTTGAAGATATAGACAATGTTATGAAAAGCTGATTGCGATGCATTTTACCATCGACTAATATTATTAAAGCATTTGAGAAAAATAATGATAAAGAAATATTATTGAAGGTGATCAAATGCTTAACAATTTCAAAAATGAAGAACTGGTAAAAGTTCAGGGTAGGCTGTTTCCAGTTGTGGGAGGCAGGCTAAGACTTGCTCATGAGGATAATGCCAATCTCAGCATAGAAACAAAAGTCATTTCATATGATACTGAGGTAGCAATAATTCATGCCATGGTTAAAACAGAAAAAGGGATATTCAACGGCTTGGGCAATGCTTCTGTCAAGAGAGACAGAGTCTTATCAAATGCAATTTTGGAATTAGCTGAAACGAGAGCCATAGCCAGGGCTTTAAGATTTGCCGGATACGGCGTCGAATACACTGGCTTTGAAGAGGTGGAAAGCCAAAATGAAAGCGATGAAAAGGAAACAGCTTCAAAAACACAGCTTACGGACATTTTTGCATTTGCAAGAAGTGCGAACATATCTAACGAAGATTTAAAAGAATTGATCATAAGCACAACGGGCAAAGAATATACTAAGGATTTGACGAAAAAAGAAGCAAAGGCTATAATAAGCATTCTTGCAAAAAGGAAAGATGAAAATAATAGAGATGTAATAATGTGAGCCATTAGTATATAAATGTATGTGTTTTCTGTTGTATGTATAAAAATTCTATAGTATAATTAACTAAATGATAAGTCAACGGCAGACACGCGTCCCCTTATTGCGTACAAATCAACGCAATGTACATTTGAAAATACACAATCTATGCTTTCATAAATATAAATCAGATTCTCCATGTTTGACTGATGCTTTATATAAAAGGCTTCAATTAAACAATTAGAATAAATGAAGCCTTTACGATTGCATATAACGGAAAGTGTAAATCGATGAAAGCAATACTTTCCTATGCATTATGATAATAAGCTTCCTGAAATATGGAAGCTTATTTAAATAAATCAATAAAAAAACAGGTGGTGAATATATGATTAATATGACATTGGACATGTTCATGCAACATTTAGCCAATGGTATATCCTTAGGTAGCCTTTATGCACTTATTGCCATAGGTTATACTATGGTTTATGGAATTTTAAGGTTAATAAATTTTGCACATGGCGATATTTTTATGATGGCTACATATTTTGCTTTTTTCGGCGTGCTGTTTGGCATGAAATGGTATTTTGCTTTTCCAGTCACAATTATACTTACCGCTTTACTGGGCATGCTAGTTGAGGTATTAGCCTACAGGAGTCTAAGGGATGCCCCTAAAATTTCAATTTTGATATCTGCTATAGGCGCATCTTTTCTTATCGAAAATCTTGCAATAGTTATTTTTGGCGGAAGGCCAAAAGCTTTCCCGACTCCTCCAATTCTTACGTCTGTAGTGCAAATGGGCAATATTTCTGTTCAAAGATTGACGTTTATGATACCGATCGTTACGGTAGTATTGCTTTTGGCCCTATCATATTTGATCAATAAAACTAAAACAGGAATGGCTATGAGAGCGGTTTCAAAAGACCATGAAACGGCCAGGCTTATGGGAGTTAATGTAGATAGAACAATTTCAGTCACTTTTGGTATAGGATCTGCGTTAGCTGCCATAGGAGGAATANNAGGCCTGAAATGCTTTATAGCTGCAGTTATTGGCGGAATTGGAAGCATTTCAGGCGCTGTTGCCGGCGGATTTATTCTAGGTATCG
Source organism: Clostridiaceae bacterium (assembly GCA_003527145.1). GTDB lineage: Bacteria > Bacillota > Clostridia > Lutisporales > Lutisporaceae > Lutispora. Next base: position 3,279 of record DPSW01000178.1, read on the forward strand.
GTGAGATTATGTTGGTTGCCTTTTTTCAAAGCTTAACCGGATATAGAGATGCTTTTGCATTTATACTCCTTATAGTCATACTCCTCTTTAAGCCAACTGGCATAATGGGAGAAAAAATTTCGGAGAAGGTGTAGATTATGAAAAAAAGAAATTATTTTCTTACAAGCATATCATTGATCTTGCTGATAGTGTTTATATATTATGCAGATAAAAATTTTGACGCTTATATAGTAAGGATCCTTAATCTATGTGCCATCTATACTGTTTTAGGTCTTAGCATGAACTTGATCAATGGATTTACCGGACTTTTCTCGTTAGGCCACGCAGGTTTTATGGCTGTTGGTGCTTATGTAACTGCCATACTTACTCTTTCAGTTAATGCCAAAATTCAAAACTTTTTTCTAAAGCCGATAGCAGCTCCGCTAAGAAATGTTGTTTGGCCGTTTTTCCCTTCTCTTTTGTTG
>DPSW01000407.1 GCA_003527145.1 Clostridiaceae bacterium
TATAATAATATTAAAAGTTGCTTACAACTAATAAATGGAGTTAAGGGTGATAATTTTGCTTCAATTTAAAACGCTGGAGTTAGGCGATAAAGAGGTATTTATAAAACATTTGGGAGATTATGATTTTAATACCTATGAATACTCATTTCTGAATCTGTACCTTTGGAGAAAATATTGCAATGTAGAATATGCTATCCTGGAGGATTCGCTTATAATTAAAAAGACCGAGGAAGGCAAGGGGACTGTTTTCATGCAGCCAATCGGATACTCTGAAGAAAATTTGGAAGCTATCATTTCTAAATTGGCGGAGTATAAAGAGAAAAGAGGCGGTATGAAATTTTTATTTTCAGACATCGAAGAACCTTTTTTAAAAAAGCTTAAGGAAAAGTATGGGGACGCTGTGCAATACTATGAGGACGTTAAAAATTTTGATTATATCTATGAAGCAGACAAGTTGATAAAGTTGAATGGTGATAAGCTGAGGAAAAGAAAAAGTCAATACAACCATTTTGTGAGCAGTTACGCTTACAATGTAAAGGATATTCATGAAGATAAGGTTATAAAGGATTGTATTGATTTTTCTCAAGAATGGTTCAACGGCCAGTCCGGCAATCATCAACTGGAGTGCGAGGTTGAAGGAATAAAGGATATCCTTTATAATTTAAAAGATTTAAACGGGCTTGGAATGGCTGTATATGTCAATGATGTTATAACAGGCTTCACCATCGGCGAGATTGTAAATAAAAATATGGCTATAATACATATTGAAAAAGGAGACACGAGCTATAACGGAATTTATGCTTTTATAAACAGAACCTTTGCTGAGCTTTATCTGAAGGCCATAGTATACATTAACAGAGAAGAAGATATAGGAATCCCTGGGCTTAGACGAGCAAAACTGGCTTATGACCCCATAAAGCTTGAAAAAAAATTTATTGTTGATATACGGAGAGAATTGCAATNNGGCGATAATATAAGGCTTGGCTCTCTGAATGCGTCGGATATGGAATATGTCTCATCCTGGTTTAATGATGTTGAATTTTTAAGATATTATGATATGGTCCCTGCCATTCCTAAATCCCAAAAAGATATGCTGAAGCTTTTGGAATACTATGAGAGTTCTGAGGATAAGCAGATATTTGCAGTTAGGCTGATCCATTCCAATACCATCATAGGCATCGCAGGCTTTGACGATATATTATGGTCGAATGGAGTTGCANNCAAGGAGAGCAAAGGAAAGGGCTTGGGCAAAGAGACTATGAGATTGCTGCTGGATTTCGGATTCAATGAGTTAAATTTTCATAGAATCCAATTGAATGTGATCAGCTATAATAGTACCGCTATAAGCTTGTATGAGAGCGTAGGTTTTAAAAAGGAAGGGACTTACAGGGAATTTATCTATAGAGACGGAAAAAGATATGATTTATATTTATATGGAATTTTAAAAGAAGAGTATGCCGGATAAATCCGGTATACTCTTCTAAATATCTTCAATTTTTTTAAAATAATAGACTCTTATTTTGCACTCTTTACAAATGGCTGTAAACTTTATTTCACTATCTACACAATCAGGAGTCTTGCTTGCGCTGATAACCCCCAAATCGCTGCCAAAGCATAAAGGGCATACATTTTTGCCGTCTATAAACGCTGCTTCACGTTTAAACTTTTTAAGCTTTGCTTTATTTGTCGCTATATGTATTTTTTCGTCTGACCATTTTGCTTTCATCATTTCACCTTATCCGTTTCATAAATATATACATCAAGATTTTATCACAAATATTGTGAAAAGCGCTACCAAAAAAGGAGAGCACTTTTTTAGTGCTCCCAAAGGTGGTATTTATAATCTGCACATGTTTTTAATTTTTTCGATGGTGCTGTTTCTCAGATCAGACATTCTCTTAAAATCCATGCTTTCGATATAATATCTCTCCAGCTCATCGTGAAGAAGCTTAGCGTCTTGAATTCTTACTATAGCTTCATCAATAAGGCCATTCATAAGCTTTTCATTCTTTTCCAGGTATTCTTTATCGTTTTTAGGAAGATTTCTATTTTTATTATCATTCAGATCTATAATTTTATTTGCATTATTTCTAAGCTTTCCATCATTTGTGATCACCAGGCCCAACTCGTTAACTATCATTGTTTCTATCCTTTCCGGATTTAGTGGCTGATGAAAGACCTCCACATCATAACCCTTCAATATAAGGTCTGAAGACAATGAGTTGAACAGATTTGTGGCAGCAGCAAGATATCGTCCTTTTATATAGTGGCAGGTATATTCTTTTGGTACTGCGTTTTCGATAAAGTCAACTCTTCCTGATGAATTGATTGATGAATGAAACAAATGTCTTATTTCTGAATGCTTGTGAACAGATGCAAGAGGCTCAAGTATAGATTGCTTGTAATTGATCAGGGCATTATTAAAGCTTGCCCAATCAAACTCATCACCTGTCAGAGCCTCCAAGTCATCCTGGACCTCTTTTGCTGCATTAAGGAATCTGTATGACGAAGCATATAGCTTCTTTAATTCCTTATTGCAGTTCAGTATTGCCTTCCTATTCCTTTCAATGCCTTCATTATCCCAGTATNNGTTAATTATTTCATCTACTACAGCCGGGTATTTAGGATCGGTAGTATGTGGGGCGGTGCCATCCATTACAGCAATGTTAAATGGGACTATACGAATTCCATCCAGAGAATCGTTATCTGAAGAGCAATGGTGAAGTTCCACATCAAGACCCATACTTGCAAATTCATTTGCA
>DPSW01000081.1 GCA_003527145.1 Clostridiaceae bacterium
GGATTATTTGCTGAACAACAATTTGGCTGATGTGGATTGGGAAAACTGGGAAGAAGACACACCATTTAAAGATCCGCGCGAGCTGCATAATTTTTTGAAGATGGAAAAGCCCAAAGAGGAATTAGTCTTTTCCCACGGCGATCTGGGAGACAGCAACATATTAGTGAAAAATGGCAAGATAAGCGGCTTTATTGATCTTGGGAGAAGCGGTAAGGCGGACAGGTGGTATGATATTGCTTTCTGCATCAGGTCTATTAGAGAGGATATTGGAGAGGAAAAGTATGTTAAGCTATTTTTTGACTTACTGGGGATTGAGCCTGATTGGGAGAAGATAAAATATTATATTTTACTGGATGAATTGTTTTAGTTCTCAGGATTTAGGCAGAGAATTGATCTCTGCGGATGCACTTGAGCATAAAAAGATTAGATGTCAAAAAGCTCATGGTTAAAGGCTTTTAGACATCTAATCAAAGGTAATCCTGAATACAAATATTACTTTGCAACGGATATACCGAACAACTCTGCAATTTCATTATAAGGAAAGCAATATTTCTTGCCACATGAGGAACATGCAGCTTCAAGCGTTTGTTTGTTTTTTATAATTTCATCTATTTCAGCCGGTGAAAGCGAAAAGATAATGCCATAATACTGCTCTTTTACACAATCACATTTATACTGAACAGGTTTTTGAGACATATAATCAAAGTCTGAGTTCAGAAGTTTATCCCACATATCTACATCGATCCTAATATACGGATTATGAAAAAGACTTATATTTTTTGTAATTACGCTATTAAAATCCGAAATAATAGATTTGGTTTCTCCAGGTAAAAGCTGAAGCATTACTCCTCTTGCCAATACCGCATTTCTGTTATTGTCAAAATTCAGAAACAACCGCATATATGTCGGCAGCTGTTCACTTTTTCTGAAATAATTCTCCAAATTCTTAGCAACAGAGGCATAGGACATTTCCACAATTCCTGTATATCCACTGAAACGTCCGTTATCTCGATTTACAGTGATAAAACCGCGGTTGCCAAACACTGCTTTAGTTTGCGCAGGGGTGAACCCTTCCTTGATTAAGCCGCGTATATTGCCGCTGGCATCAATTAAGCCTGTCATTTGCCGGTTAGAACAGTCACCTGTAAACTTAATAAACAATTTTTCATTATCCACAAGCGAACCGGAGAGGATACTCATTGCAGTAATAAATTCCAGATATACCGGCTCAAGTGTTTGGTTAAGTTGTAAATTACCCTGAGCCTGTCTTATGAGGTCGGTTGTTTCACTGTAAAAAATGCGGGCTCGTTTATTATATCCAAGTGCATTTATAACATAATTATTCATAGCAATCACTCCTTGACATAAATTACTGTTTCTTATAAAGTTTAAAATATAACGTAGCGTTATGTTCAAGTATTTTTTAGAGGGAATTTATGAAAATAACAAAATTTGCTGAGTTAATGGGAGTAAGCATCCGTACCTTGCACTATTACGATGAAATCGGTCTGCTTTCCCCATCCAGATGTGATATAAACAATCGAAGAGAATATAGCGGCAACGACTTTTTGCAGATGCACCTGATCCTGTTTTTAAAGGATATGGGCTTGTCTCTTATGCAGATTAAGGCCATTATGGATGATCCTGCATATGATCGGGCAACAGCAATTAAAATGCAAATTGAACATCTAAAAAAAGAGAAAGAAAAGATCGATAAAAAGCTCATATTACTTCAAACGGCAGTATTTGAAACAGCGGATATTTTAGAAAGACCATATGAAGCTATGTGGAGCAGCCTAGAGCAAGATGTCAAAGAATATCCGGCGCTATTTAGTGAAAAAGAAATGAATTACGGTGCAGAGATTCTCAACAGTATGCCCGGTGACATGNNGATGCAATGGAAAAGCATATGCAGAAGCTTGCTGAGTTGGTGGGACAGGAACCGTCATCCATCAAGGTTCAAAAGGCTGTAAAGGAATACCATAACTATCTTAACAAAACTCATGGTGGCATTTATACTCTCGATCGCTTTGCGAAGCTTGGCAATTATTATATAAATAGCGAAGCTTTCCGAAACCATCTTGAAGAGATAAAAGAAGGCTTTTCTGAGTTTATTAAAGAGGCTATCTCAAATTATGTAAANNTGATAAAGGAAATGAATAATTTCGGACATTATTAAGATAAAATGGCTTTTCATAGGTACAGGCTTACTGATTTTTGTACTTGGTATATTTATGCTCTGTAATAAAGTGCTGATTGAGGCAGGGAAGCCAGCCTCTAAACCTGAGTTGTAGCTTTAGAGGATTCAGATATGGATAAGTAAAAAAGAGAGCCGCTATAAAAAATGGCAACACCATGGAGGAATATACACGCTCAAAAACAGAATTTATTCAAAAGGTGATCGATGCAGCGAGAAAAGAATAAGTGGCGGCATGTACAGCACTACGCAGATGCCAAAACATCAATAGTCCAGGAAATCATGGAACGAGCGAATGGTATTAAGTAGCATTATGACCGCATTAAATATTTTTAAAGCACCAATAAGAGGTAGAAAGGAGTGTTAAATATAGTTTTAGATGAAAGGAGATCTCAGTTGAGTATATATTTGAGTAACAAAAAAATACCGAAAGAAGCAATTCAAGCATTAAAAATTATAGAGGAACTGCTTGATAGTATATTAGTTGGGGTATATTTATATGGTTCTGCTGTAATGGAAGGTTTACGCATTAATAGCGATGTAGATATTTTGGTGGTAACAAATCAAAGTTTATCTGAAAAAACTCGAAGAGATCTTACAAATGGGCTAATGCTTATATCTGGGAAAATAGGAAACACAAATGCTATGAGACCACTTGAAGTTACGGTTATCAATAAAAATGATATACTTCCTTGGGATTTTCCGCCTAAATATGAATTTATGTATGGGGAGTGGCTAAGAGAACAGTTTGAAAA
>DPSW01000137.1:0-4132 GCA_003527145.1 Clostridiaceae bacterium
CCGGAGCTCTGCAATCGTTATCAGTTAGCACAACGGATATTTGCAAGCCGATAAAAATGAGTTAGTGTAGAGAAATCAATCAACAATGCAAGGCAGGTGATCTTATGGAAGATTTCAAATTGGGCAGGCTATATCAGCAATCCATGGAAAGAGATACGAAGAGGGCACATGGCAAATACTATACCCCCGACTATATAATCGACTTTATGCTTGAGAAAACCTTAGGCTGTGCTGACTTAATCCAAAAACCTTTTATTAAAATCCTGGACCCTGCCTGCGGCTGCGGATTTTTCCTGCTGAAGGCCTATGATTTGCTGAAAGCAAAGTTCCGGGCAGCCCTCCCCCTATTGCGGGAGAAATATGAGGCTGAGATGTATGAAATAAATAAGGAGGGCGCAACTTACGCTGTTGACGGCTGCAGCTACTGGCAGGAAGAGAATCTGCATCATCATATCCTGAAGCATTGCCTATACGGTGCGGATATTGACAAAGAAGCCCTCTGGCTCTGCTCGGCAAGCCTGATGGCCAAGGACAGAAAAAAATACTTTGGAGAAATGAATATAATATATTGCGACAGCCTCTTACGTTGGGAGAAGTATTATGATAAAGAGCAGCTAAGCCGCGAGCTTCAAGAGTATAAGCTGATATATGGCGTCCATAATTTAAGAGATGACAAGATAGAATATTTAGGCCGGGAAAGGACAGAAGAAATACTTAGGAATAATATATTCTGGTCAAACAAGTATGATTATATAATCGGCAATCCCCCATATGTTGGGCATAAGGAGATGGCCATGGGCTATAAAAAATGGCTGCTGGATGAGTATAAGGAGGTTTTCCGGGACAAATCCGATATTTCCTACTGCTTCTATCAGAGGGCCTTAGAGGCCGGAGTTGATAAATGCGTCATCTCCTTTATTTCCTCCAGATATTTCATGGAAAGCCCTACGGGAAGGAAGCTGAGGACTTATCTGCAAAAAAACAGCAGGATAATGCAAATAGTAGACTTTTATGGAGAAAATATCTTTCAGGGGATAGGTGTAGCAACCGCCATATTTTTTCTTGCCAATGAGAGCGGTGAGCATAACGAGACAGAGATATGGAAGTATGAAGGGGGCAAAATAAAAGGCATAGACTCCGGGGATTTTGAGAAATTTGCAGTAGATCAGGATAAGCTCCTGGAGGATAGATGGATTTTGATCCCGGATGATAAAAGAGATATCCTGGAAAGGATGGAAAACCGCTGCAAGACGCGCCTTGGGGACATAGCAGAAAGCTTCCAGGGCATAATAACCGGCTGCGATAAGGCCTTTATAGTGGATGAGCTTATGATAAAGGCTTTATCTATAGAAGAAGAGCTTTTGAGGCCCTGGATAAAAAACAGTCATGTTGAAAGATACAGGATCAGGAATAGCAATTTGAAGCTTATATATTCGGATTGGATAGACGAGCCTCTTAAATACCCGAACAGCATAATGCATATAGAAAAATACAGAGAACGCCTGGAGAATAGGAGAGAATGCAGAAAAGGCTTCAGGCAATGGCATCAGCTTCAATGGGGGAGAAATCCCGAGCTTTTCACCAGGGATAAAATAGTCTACCCCTTTAAGAGCGGAAGCAACAGATTTGCATTGGACAGAACAGGCTGCTTCTGCAGTGCGGATGTCTATTCTTTCATTTTAAAGGATGGAGCGGAGAACTATACTCTTCCTTTCCTGATTGGAATCTTGAATTCAAGGCTTTATGAATTTTATTTCAAGCTTTTCGCTAAAAAGATGGGCAGCGGCATGTACGACTATTATCCCAACACGGTGATGGATCTCAAGATACCTGACTATGAAGACTGCAAGGATATAGAGCCTTTGAGCGGGGAACTTCTGGAGCTGCATCAAAATGGTGCATCCGAGGAGAGAATAAAGGCTCTGGAAGAGGAGATAGACGGTATGCTGTCAGCTTATTTTGGAATAGGATCAGATTTTTATATATGAAAAGAGATGGATAGTATGACAAGGCTGCAGGGCCTTCAGATGCCAATGCAAGGCAGAAAGGAATAAAATGCATATGGTGGAGTGCTTCGTGATTATTGCAAATAAATAAGCCCTCTGGTAGCATATAAATAACAGACGGCAAGAACTTTGCCGACGAGAAAACCAGAAGGGTTATATGATGTCTCGTGACACAATAAAAATTGGGGGTGATATGTTTTATGCTAAAGAATCTAAAGGTAGAGGTAGACAGGACCAAGCTGAAATGGGTCGGTTTGGTGCCCATAGGCATTATATTGGTTATAATGCTGTTCAGCTGTTTTTATACTGTGGATCAAACGGAATATGCGGTTTTGATCACGCTGGGTAAGCCAAATCCCGCAATTCTGGAACCGGGCTTGAAGTTTAAGCTGCCTTTTGTACAGTCGGTGAAAAAGATTTCAAGAGAAACCTTTTCCCTGACATTCGGCTACAGCGAGGCTACACCGGAAGTATCCAGACGGCGCAACAACACAGCTGAGCCGGATGATGTAACAGTTTATATGAACGAGGCCAAGATGATCACAGGGGATGAAAATATTATTTTGGTTGATTTTGAGGTCCGATGGCGTGTGACAGATCCTATCAAATTTTTCTACAACAATGAAGATCCGGTCCTTACCCTCCGCAATGTGGTATCTGCTGCATTAAGAGGAGTAATAGGAAGCGCAAAGGTTGATGAAGCCCTAACCGACGGCAGGGCACAAATAATGAACGATGTGCGTTCTTTGTTGACGCGCCTGGTGGACAGCTATGATATAGGCATCGGAATTGTCAATGTCAATTTGCAGGACGTGGATTTGCCTACAGAGCAGGTGAGCGCAGCATTCAAGAAGGTCACGTCGGCCAGGGAAGATAAAATTACTAAGGTGAATGAAGCCACCAGGTATAAAAATGAAAGAGTCAACTCAGCTCAAGGTCAGAAGGAAGCATTGATAAGCAATGCAGAGAGAGCTAAGACAGAAAGGATAGAAAAAGCTAAGGGAGATGTGGCGACCTTTAACGCTATTTATTCCGAGTATATTAAAAACAAGGAAGTAACAAAGCAGCGCCTTGTAATAGAAACATTNNTTGCCTAAAGCCAAAATATATATCATGGATGAGGGCTCCGGTACTGTAAAATACCTGCCCATAGATGTCATAAAAGATACCAAAGGAGGTGCTGAACAATGATCAAATTAAAAGGAAGCAAGATGGCGATACCCGTTATTTTGGTTTTGGTGATCCTTTTTACGGCACTTACCAGTCTATATATAACTATTCCCAGTGAATATGCGGTTGTCCGGCAGTTTGGCAAGATTGTCAGTGTGATTGATGCTCCGGGTTTAAATGTGAAGCTGCCCTTTGTTCAATCGATTTCACGGCTTCCAAAATGCACATTATTATATGACGTGCCGCCTACGGAAATAAATACACTGGATAAAAAACGCATAATGGTGGATTATTATGCGATCTGGAATATCACAGACCCGCAGAAGATGATCGAGACCCTGCGCACCCAATTAGCTGCTGAAAGCCGTTTGGGAGATATAATATATTCGAATATCCGTACGGAATTGGGGAAGCTGAATTTTGACCAGATAGTGAATTTGGAAAGCAGCTCTCGTGATGATTTTGATGTGGTAGTTAAAAATAAGGTAAATGACATTTTAAAACAAAACGGCAACGGAATCAATTTGGTTGACATAAAGATGAAAAGGGCGGATCTGCCTTCCACTAACGAGCAGTCCGTGTATACGAGAATGATATCTGAGAGGGAGAGCAAGGCTCAAGAATATTTATCCCAGGGTGATGCGGAAGCGATAAAGATAAAAGCCGAAACGGACAGGGAAGTAGGCGAAATGCTGGCAAGGGCAGATCGTGAAGCAAAAGAGATCATTGCGGAGGGTGAAAAGGAAGCTGCCCGCATATATAATGAAGCCTATGGGAAAGATTCGGCTTTCTTTGAGCTGTATTTAACCCTGGATTCGTATACGACGACCTTAAACGGGGAGCCGGTAATAATAATTCCGTCCAAATCTCCATATGCCAAATATATAATAGGTTATTAATATTGATTTTGCTGCAATAACTCATCTTTAGCAGTTATGTTGTGCTAACTGATAACG
>DPSW01000137.1:4146-7323 GCA_003527145.1 Clostridiaceae bacterium
AAGTCCCTTCACAACGCACTCTTTTATCAGTCAGCACAACTAAGGTGAATTGCTCCGCAGGAGTAAGAGAAGATGCCATGGGACAAAATTAAATTAGGGTTATTGCAGTAGAATCAAACTTATGATTGATAAAACTTTTTAAAAGGATGAAAAAGATGAACATACAAATATTCGGAATAGATAAATGCTTTGATACAAAAAAAGCGCAAAGATATTTTAAAGAGAGAAATATCAAATTTCAATTTGCCGACTTAAAGCTTAAAGCCTTGAGCAAAAGAGAGCTTGAGAGCGTAGCTTCAGCTGTTCCCTTCAACGATCTGTTCAATACAAAGGCCAAGAGCTATGAAAAGCTCAATTTGCATAAGATTACCAACAGGAGCATCAGGGAAGAAATACTCCTGAACAATCCTGAACTATATAATACCCCTATAGTAAGAAACGGTAAGCAGGCAACAGTAGGTTATAAGCCGGAAGTATGGCAAACATGGGAGTGATCATTTAAATCATAGACTTATATTATTGATCAGCTCCAGAAAAGTTTTAACATCTATTGTACCTTCGGCATCTATGCCCTTTGGAGGCTGGATGTCCTGTTCCTTATTCAGATCCCAGTACTGGCTGTTATAGTTCCATGTCTTGGTAACCTCCATATCAATTTCAGGATAATAAAGCTTGCTTTTCAGATTGATGTTCTTTTCCATTATATAGCCATTGGCATCAATAAAGACAGTGTATTCCATGGACAAGGGCTCTAATGGTCTTATACCGGCGGTGAGCATCTCTTTGATTCTTCTATCGGCAATTTTATCAGAATCCAGCTCGCTGAAAACCAGGATGCTTTGGCTTAGAGCATGCAGAAGTTCATTTTTCAAGGCTTTTAACCTCTCGCCCTCCAGGGTGATCTTTAACTCTTTGACCTTGATATCTCCTTCCGGTGTGCTGAGGATTTTTCTTCCGTTGCTCATCATGCTGTCTCTTGTGATATGCTCGTCTGCAATATCAGCAAGCACAGCAGTTATATCATTATTAAAAGAAAGATTTTGCCCTTTAAAGCCGTATTGCTTAAAGAATTCCTCCGCGAGTTCATGGGATGTAAAGCGTACATATTTAGGGGTCTGAAGCTTTTCAATGATATAACTGTCCTTATCCTTGTAAAGCTTGCCCTCCAGATTATATATATTGAATCTGATATAGCCGTCGCTTATATATTTATCCTGCATTACATCATACTGCTTTGTATATTCAATCCTAAAATCCTTAAATTTATTTAGGGTTTCATATAGTATCGCCGCTTCCGGACTGCGATTTTTCCCATTTTTTAATATCGATCCCAGCTTGCCCATATCCGCTTCATTGCTGAAGGTCAAACAAACTTTTTGCTTGCCGGTTTTTATCGACCTTGTTTTTTCTTTTGCTTGTTTATATATTGCGAAAACATCTCCTGTACACGCTGCAAGGCCGAATAACAGCACGGCGAGCAAGAATAATGGCAATACGATCCTTAACTTTTTCATCAAAACACCTCCATGCACTTTCTAATAACATCATAGCTGATTGCAGAGCGTTTATCCTATGCATAAAGATATATCTTTTATACTTTAACCGTTACTTAAGTCATATTATTTTTTATTCCGAATATTGCAAGCTGAGTCCTGTCCCTCAAGCCAAGCTTGCTCAATATGTTGGAAAGATGATTCTTTACGGTTCCCAAAGACAAAAACAGCTCATCGGCTATTTCCTGATTGGATTTGCCCCGGGAAACCAGAACCACAATTTCCTTTTCTCTGCCGGTCAATAGATTTATTTGTCCGCAGTTGTCAACGCCGGTTCCAGCATTGGCCATATCGGCAAATTTTTTTGCTACCTTTGCGGCTACGGTGGGCTCCATGAGGACACCGCCATTATGCAAGGTTATTATAGCCTCGATGATGGAGTCCGGAGCCGCATCCTTTAATATGTAGCCGTCGGCTCCATACCGCAGTGCTTCAAATATGTATTCGTCATCATTGAAGGTTGTCAATATCAATACCTTTATATGGGGAAAGTCCCTCTTTATAAGCCTTGCGGCCTCTACTCCATCCATTTCAGGCATCTTGATATCCATAAGCACTACATCAGGCATGAGCCATTTGCACATTTCATAAGCTCTTTTGCCGTTCTTTGCAGAGCCCGCCACCTCTATTCTGTCATCGATGCTANNCTGATCATCCGCTAACAATACTTTGATTTTATTCATATATATCACCTGCCGGTATCAAGGCTTTTATGAAAAAACCTTTATTTTTGCTTCCATAATCAAAATATCCGTTCAATTCATCAAGCCTTTCCCTCATGCCTTTAAGCCCATAGCCTTCAATGACTTTTTCAGCGCCCGATCCGTCATCCTCTATCATAATCTTTATATGATCTTTCTCCTGATTAATGTTTATTGATATATTTTTTGCTCTGCCGTGCTTTATGGAATTGGTCAAAGCCTCTTGAATAAGCCTGAATATAAGGCCTTTATACTGCTCCTTAAAGAATGGAGTGTTTGCATGATCATTAAAGACGATAACTGCTGCCGTTTGTTCTTGAAACCGCTTGATCATTTCTATTATATCGTACTTGTCATTCCTTAGCTTTTCAACGGCTTGCCTGGTATGCCGCAATGCTTCTCTGCTGCTGCCTATGGAATCCCGCAGCAATCCATAGCTTTTGTCTTTATCGGTATCAAAGACATGATATGCCATTTCAAGCTGCATGATCAATCCTGTCAAGGTGTGGCCTAAGGAATCATGGATTTCCCTGCCTATCCTCAGCCGCTCATTTGCCTTTGAAAGCTCTTCGATTTTTACGGCAGCCTCTTTCTGGGCTGATGCATAATTTAGGATGGTTATGATAAAACTCAATATCAATAGCTGAAATAAGAATTAGTTGTCAAATTTATAAAAATATTTTATAAGGGAGATTCCGGCGATAAAAATATTTATCCCAAGAGCCTTCCTTCTATCCAACACCAGACCTGCCTCTAATATCAGGAAGATATAGAATATATGCAGGTAATTGTTTATGACATATTTTGATAAGCTTTCAAGAGCAAATATGAGAAATGCTTCTGCCAAAAAGGAATAGAAATAAATTTTTTCTTTAATAAGCATTTTGCTTCTGATATATTGTCCTGCTAAAAGCAAAATGAAT
>DPSW01000072.1 GCA_003527145.1 Clostridiaceae bacterium
AGGAAATAAGTTGCAAGAAGCAAAATACAAAAATATGGAATTGCCTTCAATACAATTAAAATCAAAAGTATCAAATATGCAAAATGATACGATGCTATGAAAACCTTCAATGCCTTTTCTTTTCCTATATATACGGGCAAAGTATATCTGCCGTTTTGAATATCATCTTCTATATCGCATATGTTATTGGCCAGCATTATGTCACCGATTCCTATAACTGAGGGCAATGACAGCAGGATTATATAAAACAATTCCGCAATGTTAACCCTGAGATTCAAGATGCCTCCGCTGATCCCTAATGTTATAATGCCCCGGTCAAGCACATGAATATATATGGCCAATACAGGTATAAAGAAACCCATAACCCCGCCCGAAAATATCTCTCCGAAGGGAGTGCGGGATATAGGCACCGGACCATAGGAATAAGCTATACCTATTATAAAAGACATTCCGCCAATGAGAAGTACAATGATATTGGTGTTTAAATACAGCAAAAATCCAAATGCTGCAGCTATGGCCAATAATATAAAAATCGTTGCCCTTACGCTTCTTTCGCTCAAATTATATCTGACAATAGCATTATGGCTTTCGTACCCGTAGCCATATTTCACATTTGCTTTTTTATAGTCCTGATAATTATTGATTGCAGTAGTGGCCATATCTATACATAATAATGAAACAAACATCAATAGAAAATTTCTTAATATAAAGCTATCATATCTATATATTGCATAAAAAGTTCCTATTAAAAAAGGGATGATGCTCGCTGCCTTGGTTTGTATCTCGACCAGCTTCAAAAAACTGTTTATGGTCATATGCGACTCTCCTATTTTGCTCATATATCATTTGTTGTTCCCGATGAACCAATCTATCAATTTTCGCGAAATACTTATGCTTCCGGGAATTTGAGGCATATCACCTACCTCAAACCAATCAGCGTGCTGTATCTCATTTTCCTGCAGCACAATTTTGCCTTTATCATATTCTGCCGTAAAGCCAATCATCAAAGAATTGGGGAATGGCCATGGCTGACTGCCAAAGTACTCAATATTCTTAATTTCAATGCCGACCTCTTCCCTAACCTCTCTTCTTACACATTCCTCCAGGGATTCTCCTGCCTCAACAAAGCCTGCCAATACGCTGTAAAAACCGGTAATTGAATTTTTATTCTTAGCCAAAAGGATTTTATTATCTTTTACTATGGCTACAATGATAGCAGGGGATAGCCTCGGATAAAAAAAGAGCCCGCAGCGTGGGCATATCTTGGCATGCTCATCAATTTTATCCACAGTCTTTTCCCCGCATTTTCCGCAAAACCTATGCTTTTCATCCCAATTTACTATTTGAACAGCACGACCTGCTATCTGAAAGAAAACATCTCCTATTTCAGAATATGCTTGCCTGAGATTAAAGGCTTCCATGCCCCTAGGAATAGTCTTTTCTTCAGGCAGCCTTGATGCATAGCAGGGATTATTATCTATACTGCCTATATAAAAGCTTTTTCCAGCTAAATCTTCGGCGAAAACATCCATGGAATCCGGAATCTTATAAGCCTCGTCAGTCTTTTTTAATAATATTTTATCCTTATGAAACAAAAACCAAAAATAGGGCTCTCTATCATCAGCCGAGGGTAAACTGCCCAGATTAAAATCATCNNATAAACAATTCCATATTCCCTCTCTCTTGCTATACATTAAACCTGAAATTGATGATATCTCCGTCTTCCACGATATATTCCTTGCCTTCCAGGGTAGCCAGGCCCTTTTCCTTAACCTTCTGCATGGAGCCAAGTTCCTTCAAATTGCTGAACTTGCACACCTCTGCCCTTATAAAGCCCTTTTCTATATCGGAATGAATCTTGCCGGCTGCCTTTCGCGCTGAAGTGCCCTTATTTATCGTCCATGCCCTCACTTCATCGTTTCCCGCAGTAAGGAAGGAAATCAACCCAAGATACTCATAGGCGGTCCTGGAAAGCTTATCAACCCCGGATTCAGTTATTCCCAGATCCTCCAAAAACATCTCCCTGTCTTCAGGATCCAATTTGGCTATCTCCAGCTCCGACTTTATACATAATTGAATAAGAGGCGTATCAACATTTTTAGAGTGCTCCATAAGAGCTTCCTTAGAAGGATAATCGTCAGCCCTGAGCTGGTCTTCATCCACATTGACAACTAAAATCATAGGCTTTTCAGATAAGAAGCCAAAGGTTTTAAGATGATCCTTCTCCTCATCGCTTAGATTCAGATTGTGTATCAAAAGCCCATTTTCAAGACCTTCCTTACACTTTTTAAGCACTTCCAGTTCAGCCAGATTTTCTTTTGTGACCTTTTTAGAGGTTTGTATTCTTTCTATTCTATTATCTATCACTCCCAAATCGGCAAAAAGCAGCTCCATATTTATGGTTTCTATGTCCCTCATGGGATCGATGCTGCCTTCGACATGAATAACATCGTCAGATTTAAAAGCCCTGATTATATGTATCAAAGCATCGGTTTTTCTTATGTTATCCAAAAATTGATTGCCTACTCCTTTGCCTGTGGAAGAGCCGCTCACCAGGCCAGGGACATCGATAACCTCAATGGTTGCATATGTCGTTTTCTTGGGTTCATACATTTGACTGAGGAAGTCAATCCTTTCATCCGGTATCTTCGCTATGCCGAGGTTTGCATCGACCTTGCCCGTTGAGAAGCCTGCTACTTCCTGATCTGATCCCGTCAACAGATTAAACAAAGTAGTTTTGCCGACAGACGGCAGTCCTATCAATCCAATTTTCATTATAATACGCAGGGATTACTATATTAAATAACCCTGCTTTTCAACTCCTTTTCTAAGATATACAATTGTATTGTATCATAAAATTCTTATTCTTTGCATCATGTTTATAGACCGCATTGCCTTTCAAGCTTTGCAAGTTCAACTGCAAGCTGAGACCCAACCATCGCATTATTATATATGAGAGCAATATTGGATTCCAGGCTCTCTCCGCCTGTGATCTCTTTTACCTTTGCAAGTAGGAATGGAGTGGATTCCTTTCCTTTTATACCTTTTTGCTCCGCTTCTGCAACAGCATTTCCGAT
>DPSW01000432.1 GCA_003527145.1 Clostridiaceae bacterium
GTTCTGAAGTCAATAACTTAGAATATTTTGAGCATAATGAAAACATGACTATACTTAGAAATGTGAATGTAATTGATATTATTATTGTGTACATATTGTCAATTCCTAATAATGCATCTCTTATTGCAGTTACTTGATAGGTAACTGGGTTAAATTGTGATATAATTTTTATGTACTTAGGAGAATTGTCAAGGCTATAAAAAGTAGGTGCAGTATAAATGAGCGGTAAAATCATAATGCTTATTATAAGATCCCTTTGNNATAAGAATTCCTAATGTATCCCAAAATACAATAGCAAAAATTGCTAGCAAAAAAGCTAACGACATACTAATAAAACTAAAAGAAATCCCTAAAACCAAAGATGAAACAATAAGTATTATAAATTGGACAGTAAACATTATTATGGGGTAAGCAGAAATACCTATTACATAATATATTGGCTTAACTCCATTTAAAAATTTCATACCCAATATGCCCCAGCGTCTATCAATTGACGAGCGGTAGATAGCATGGGTCATCATATTGATATATAGTAGCGCCATGATTCCTGGCAGTGTGAAAGCCATGTAATCCACTGCAAATCCATTGTATGGTATTGAAACTGAACTGCTTCTTATTCCAACTGTAAAAAACAAAAGATAAATAAAAGGTTGAATTAGCTTGCCTACTATCTGGTTTTTGTTTGATATTACAGCCCTTATTTCAATCCATACAATTACCAACAGACCTTTTATTCCGGAGTTACTCTTGCTTCTTATTTCTTCTACCGACATTGTATTAGTCATTGTTTACACCACCTTTAATAGATAAATAAATATCTTTTAAGCTTGGATTTTTTCTGTTCATTGAAATAATATTTATTCGATTACTAATCTGCGTCAGCATATCATTTATATTTTCGGTTGGAGACAATTTAATCACAATCGTACTGTCACCTTGAATACGATAATCAAGATTTAGACTGTCAAGGTCAATATCGTCACTAGGAGTGTCGGTTGTAATTTCGATGACATCAAAACTTGAAAAACGATTTAAAAAGTCTTCTTTCTTTTCGTAGTACTCGACTTCTCCATTATTCAGGAATAAAATTATGTCACAGTACTTTTCAATAGAGTATAAATCATGAGATGAAATGATTACCAAACAACCTTCTTCACTTTTTTCTGATAAATATTTCATGAGCACTTCAGTAGATTCCGCATCAAGTCCAGTCGTTGGTTCATCTAAGATATATATATTGGGGTTATGCGCAAGTGCTCTCGCTACTTGTATACGTTGTTGCTGGCCACCTGATAGAGAGTCAGCCATTTTTTCCCTTTGTTCAAACAGACCTACTAATTTTAATGCCTTTTCTGCTAAGGACTTTGAATCCTTTAAACTATATCCGGCTAAAAGAGGTCCAAAAACTACATTATCAAATACGTTCAAATACCAATCTATAGCCTGCCGTTGAGGGCTCCATCCATACGATGCAAATGGTCTTTTTCGGTCAATGTCTCGCAAATTCAATATGACTTCTCCATTTGTTACACTTTGAATGCCGACTAGAGCATTCATAAGCGTTGACTTACCGGCCCCGTTTGAGCCAATTAGTCCAATAACTTTTCCAGAGTGGAAATCCAATGTGATGTTTTTTATTCCCCATGTTCCATTTTCATACTGAACACTAACATCTTTTAAAGAAAGAATAGAATTATCTATCATACCATACACTCCAATGCCCTTTCAATATCACATAAAAATTCTTGAATTGAATTATACTTATTGTTGTAACCTTTAAAAATTATTTCATCAATAATTGGATTTGTTGTTTTTAAACCTTTACCTATTTCCCATGCACTGGAAATTAGATCGTAATCGTAATAATATTTATTTTCAGTAACTCTTTTTTTATATTCACAATAATCTTTTTGGTTTAGCATCGAATTTAGCAAGCAAGTAATGGAATAAATATCATCTTTAAACTCGGGTACAATTAATTGTGTTGATTACCCTGTAATTGGATTACTCATGATATACTTCAAAATACCAATGTCTATTTCTTTTAGATTATCATGTATTAACGCTCTCCCTTCTTCAGTAAAACTGTTTACCTCCCTTTTTAAGTTCATAGGAGGCTTTGTTTTTACATAGAAAACAGGGAACATTGACACACTACCAATTCCATAAGTTTTACCTTTGTATCCCTCATAGAATTTATTAAATGTGGCATTTTTAGGTGTATTTTCNNTTTTCTTTAAGATTCTTTTTAATTCTCCTTGTCAAAAATGCCTTATTTAAATTGTTCCACCAAATTTCAGAGAAGTATGTTGATACATGGGTAGCCATCTTATAGTAGTTGTGTAGTCCGAGTACTACTGAATTGTATCTCGACACAGTTTCCCGCGTCGGATACTTCTTTATTTCATTGAGTGCTTTTTTAATACTTCTTCTAACACTAAGTTTGGATTTATCAGTTAGCTTACTTTTAACAACATATTTATTGGCTTTTCTTATGGCTTTTAATTTAATACCTAAGAAGTCGCTATAGTTTTTCCTTAGATTTGTGATTTTTGACTTTTCACTACTGATATCTAAGTCTAATCTTTTTTTTAGCCAATTCTTAGTAGCAGTAAATATTTTCTGTGCCGTCTTGGGATCTTTGCAGAAGATTTTAAAGTCATCTGCATATCTTACTATGAACCTCTCTTTTAGGTTGCTTCTTTCTTGTAACGCCCTAAGCTTATCTCTATTGTCGTTCTTTCTGCGTTGAGAGTATTGGTGTTTCGTTTTCATGCATTCCCATTGGCTTGCTACCCACCAGTCTAGTTCATTTAATATCTATGTCTACCACGTAGTGCATTTTGTTTTGATTTATTCTGTGATATGCATTAGCGATAGCATGATGGGTGCTTCTGTTTGGCCTGAATCCATATGAGTGATGGTAAAACTTTGCTTCACAAATTGGTTCAAGAACTTGTTTTATACATGGAGGTCGTTTCAGAGCGTTACTTCATCATTCCAACCTTCGGAATATTAGTTCTCCTAACCCTTTAAAAGGGATAGTGCCTATCTTTCAGTTCTAAGCAACTTTGCGATAGGAACGTGTCGCACGAGTATAGATCTCAGTTGTTTTAAAGTTTTCGTGGCCCACTACCGATTTTAGCTTTAAGAGCTCCATACCGCTCGCATATAGCAAGGTAAAGCAAGTGTGTCTCAGCT
Organism: Clostridiaceae bacterium; assembly: GCA_003527145.1. GTDB lineage: Bacteria > Bacillota > Clostridia > Lutisporales > Lutisporaceae > Lutispora. Next base: position 3,202 of record DPSW01000432.1, read on the forward strand.
TATTCACGGATAGCCCCTTACGATAGATGCCGGTTTTTTTGCTCTTTCGGGCAGCGGCACTGTTCTTTCCTTTAGATATATCAAATATCTCTTAACCATTTCTGTTTTGATATCCGGAATAGTGATTTCTTCGAGTTTTTCTATATTTGTTACATATGAAGTGAAACAATAGAGACAATTCGTATATGTAGTTACAGTTTTCTTGCTTAAGTTTTTTTCAATAGACAGATGATACCCAAAGTTTTTGATTTCTTTCTCCATAATTGCCCCTCCAAATCGATTAATAATATACATATCCAATATAACACACGGGGTAATTATGGTTTTTAAATATATAATTTATAAGTTTTTGTCAATTTAAAGCTTGTAATACAATGGTCAAATACATTTTTCGATATACTAACATTTTCTATATAAATCATTATTTACCTTTATATATCGTTCACCATTTTTCAACATATTATTCCTTTTATTTACATAGCCCTTTGAATGCTCAGCCTTTCAAATTTGTTGATATTTTTTATTAGATGGATTAATATATAATAAATTAGAAATGTTTAACAAGGAGGCGCAACTATGAATTTTAGAGAATTTTTAGCCAATCTTCAGTCTATCAGAGATTATGAAGAAAGCAGTGTAGAAAGCATTGTTCTCGGCGATATTAGAGCATATTTGGGCGAAATAAATACTACTGTCGGCAGAGAAAAAGGCTTTTCATTCATATTGTTTGAAAATGGTTCAGATATTTTTAAAAAGCTTGAAGGGGTGGGCGGTTACAGCGGTGTAATGATCAAAAGCCCATATTATATAGGCCTTTCTCTGGCAAATGAAAAGCTTGAAACCGAGTTTTTAGGCGCATATTTTATGCAGTCCATAGTAAAAAAGCTATTTGAAACGGATCTGGGAAGCTGCTGGATAAATATAAGGAATGTGCCCTCCGAAGTAAAAGCTGATATCTTGAAGGATGATAAGAATAATATAAACTACTTGCTGGCTTTTGGAAAAGTAGATGAAAAAGCCCTGAAGCAAAAAGCCCCGTCCATGTTTGTACAGAATGTATCTTCATCACATAAGACGGACCCTTATGGAACTCAGATCATCGAGACCACCGGCCTTGATAATGCAAGGCTTGCAGTAGGAGAAGTCGTTTATATGCATGAATGGGGGAATGAGGCTTCCTATGAGGAGCTGGAGACCAGAGGTATTGCAGACTTATTCTTATATGTGAGAAATGCTCCTTCTTATAAGAATATTCAGCCATGCCGCTTCATACTAAAGGACGGGGAAGCATATTTGGCCATCCTCAGCCCGGAAAACAAAGAAAACTATGTGGATGCAGGCATAATGATGTACACGGCGGAAGGCCTGTCCAAGGACCTGGGGATTCCGGGAAAATGGAGCTTCGTTGAAGACAGCGCTTATAATAAGGAATATCGCATCATAGCCAAAATAGAGCTTTAAAAATAGCAGGCCCACGCCTGCTATTTTTAATATCCTTTTTAATATCCTGTGTAATCTTTTTTATAAATTACCATTCTGGATGTATTATTGTTTTCTTTCTCCGAAACATAATACTTATCTTCTCTCAAGCCGCAGGACCAGCAGCAATATTCTGCCCTCATGTTATCCTGTTTGATAACCATCTTGACCGCATCCAGGTTTAGATCCTCAAAGCAATGCTTTACTGTTGCTTTCAGCGCATCCTTGCCATAGCCTTTTCCTGTATATATCTTTTCTCCAATAAGCATATCAAGGTTTGCAGTATTATCATCCGCTATCTCTATTGAAAGCTTGCCTATGGATACGCTGTCTTTTGTATTTATTGTATACAGTTCAATATTGCCATTAGGCTTGCAGAGCAGCTGCTTCAACATAGACTCTTCATCCGTCAGGCATTTATGATAATTCTGACATACCAAAGGATCACATGCCCACGCATGCACCATTTTTAAGTCCTCCTGGGTCATCGGGATAAGGACAGATTTCTGACCGATAATATTATTGTCCACAATAATAGGCCTCCATATCATAATAATGCATTTGCTTCAAATATAGCTCAAATAATCATGAAAAATATCCTCATAGTTAATATTATCCTATATGCCGCTACTTTTCAACTATCCATATCGCTATATTATGCCAAATATATTATTATGCTGCCATTTCCCTCAATCCTTACAAGCAATGATACTTAAATACCTCTTTCCTTCTTCTATGGCTTCCAGAACTCTTTCCGGCGAAGGTCCTCCGGCCGTATTTCTTCTCAACACACAGCTTTCCATGCTTATATATTCATATATATCTGATTCGAAAAAGGAGTTGAAGGCCTTCATCTCTTCCATGCTTAAATCTTCCAAAGCTTTTTTATTTTTGATGCAATAATTGACCATGCTGCCTATGGCTTCATGGGCATCCCTGAAGGCAACTCCCTTATATACCAGGTAATCTGCCGCATCCGTCGCATTGAGGAATCCGCCTTTGAGCTTTTCTTTTATCTTTTCCTTATTAAAGGTTATGAT
>DPSW01000418.1 GCA_003527145.1 Clostridiaceae bacterium
CAGCTTCTCACAAAAAGATAAGGCCGATGTATTGAAATTCATGAACGGCAATGACCACTTTGTGCTTAACCTCACGATGCCTGCCGCAAAATGCACGCTTGAAGCTGCAAAGGGGATCAAATACAGCACAATAGTTTATACAATGTCAAGAAACGGCACAGAATTCGGTATAAGAGTATCAGGATTAGGCGACAGATGGTTCACAGCACAGGCAAACTATATCAAGGGCTTGTATTTCCCCGGCTTCTCCGAAAAAGATGCCAACAGGGACATCGGCGACAGCTGTATAACAGAAACATGCAGCTACGGCGGATTTGCAATGGCAGCTGCTCCTGCAATAGTATTATTTGTAGGCGGCACACCAAAGGATGCTATAAACTACTCAACAAGTATGTATGAAATAACAACAGAAGAAAACAAAATGTATAATATACCCGCGTTAAACTTCAGAGGAACACCCACAGGCATCGACATAAGAAAAGTTGTAGAAACAGGTATACTTCCTATAATCAATACAGGTATGGCACACAAGGATCCGGGCGTTGGTCAGGTTGGTGCCGGACTTGTTAATCCTCCTATGAAATGCTTTGAAGATGCATTGGAAGCATTTGTAGAGGAACTGGAAAAGGAAGGACTTGCATAACTCAGGAGGTGTAATTTATGAGAAAGCCCCTTGAACACATTAAAGTGCTGGACTTTACAAGAGTCCTTGCAGGGCCCTACTGCACCATGATCCTGGCAAATATGGGTGCAGAAATCATAAAGATTGAAAGACCCGGCAGCGGTGACGACTCAAGAGACTTCGGCCCGTTTATGAATGGACAAAGCGCTTACTTCGTAAGCATAAACAGAGGCAAAAAGAGCATAGCACTTGACCTTAAATCCCCCAAAGCCATAGAACTGGTAAAAGAACTGGTAAAAGAAGTAGACATAGTTGCAGAAAACTTCAGGCCGGGCACCATGGAAAAGCTGGGATTGGGCTATGAAGAACTCAAAAAGATAAACCCGAAGCTCATATTTGCTACCATGTCCGGCTTCGGGCAAACAGGACCATACTCTAAAAGACCTGCCTATGACATGATAGTACAAGGAATGGGCGGGATAATGAGCATAACCGGAGAAGAAGGCGGAGACCCGGTCAGGGTAGGAACCTCCATTGGAGACATAACAGCCGGTATGTTTGGAACCATAGGCATACTCGCCGCCTTAGTGGACAGGGACATAAGCGGAGAAGGCCGCATGGTTGACGTAGCCATGCTGGATGGGCAGCTATCTATACTGGAAAACGCCATNNCCAGATACACTGCTACCGGAGAAATACCAAAACCACTAGGAGCGAGACACCCATCCATAGCACCCTTTGAAGCCTATAAAACCAAGGACAGCTATGTGATAGTAGCCTGCGGAAATGACGCACTCTGGGAAAAATTCTGCAAGCTGACAAGCAGGGAAGACCTGTTAGCCATGGACGAATTCAAAACTAACCCTGACAGGGTTAAAAACGTCCGCAAACTGAAAGAATACATGACTGAAATATTCGGACAAAAGACGACGGCGGAATGGGATGAATACCTCAATAAGAACGGAATACCCTGCAGTGCCATAAACACGGTAGATAAGCTGTTCACCGACCCGCAAGTCACAGCGAGAAAAATGCTTGTTGAAGTGGAACAACCCGNNATAGCAGGGAACCCTATAAAGCTATCTGGCCTTGAAGAAGAAATTCCAAAGGATCCGGCTCCTCAAATAGGAGAGCACAGCGAGCTGATACTCAAGAAATACCTCGGCTATACCGATGAACAAATAGCTGAACTCAAAAAACAAAACATCATATAACACTAGCTAATAAGTGCGAAGAATATGGTCTTATGGGCCATATTCCAAGCGCACTTATAAATATAAAATAGTATAATAGGAGGTAAGCTTAATGATTAAAAATTGGGAAAACGTTAAAATCTATGACCTTTCACAACCAATAAGCCATCTTACACCACCATGGCCAACTTATGAGCCTTTGCAGATTAAATTCTTCAAGAGACTTTCTCCTAACGGAGCCAATGGTCAATTGATAACAACCTCAAACCACGTTGGAACTCACCTGGATGGTCCTCTTCACTTCGACACATCAGGAAGAGATATAGCATCCTTGGAATTAGAAAAATTAGTAGCACCTGGAGTAGTTGTTGACTTATCAGATATAGCAGAAGACTTCTCCATCTACACACCAAAGGACATCATGGACAGAGTGGAAGTTAAAAAAGGCGATATACTCATAATCAACACAGGCTATCATAAATATGGCTGGGATCAGCCAACAGCTGATGAAAGAAGATACATGCTGAGACACCCGGGTCCAAGCCTGGATTTCGTTCAGTGGGTAAGAGACATGGAAATCAAATGGATCGGTGTTGACTGCGGATCTGCAGACCATCCGATGAACACAAAGATAAGAGATTGGGAACCAAGAGAAGCAGCAGCATGCGACAAATATTTAAAAGGAAAATATGGCAAGAGCTTGGAAGAATTATATCCATGGCCGGAACACTATCAGGCTATGCATATAGAATTGTTCTGCAAGCCATATGAAGCAATCCATGCAGAGAACTTAGGCGGAGATATAGACAAGGTTCTCAACAAGAGACTTGTAATCGGCTGCTTCCCATGGAAATTCGTAGGCGGCGAATCCAGCATCTGCAGAATAGTAGCATTCGATCAAGAATAACATATAAAAGATAAAGGAGATAGTTTTTGATATGCTCCCCTTGTGGTAGACATTTCAAATAATAAAACTGTTTATCACAAGGAGGGGCATATTTTTATGGAAAGAAAGGATAAGATATCACCTGAATTAAAACTTAGGGCTGTTCAAGATTAGCTGGACAATAAAGGTTCACAAAATTCAATTGCAAAGAAATATGGAGTTGCCAAGGCACCATTTGCAAAATGGCTGGCGAAATATAAAGCTATTGGCACAGACGCTTTCACTCCTAAATCTCAAAACAATCACTATACCACAAATTTTAAAATCATGGTTGCTCGGTCATATATATCAGGAGAGGGGTCTCTTCGAGACATTTCAATTAAATATAAAATTCCATCTCTAGATACTGTAAGACAATGGGTTCTAAAGTATAATGGTCATAAGGAACTGAAAACTTCTGGAGCAGGAGGAGCATCCATTATGACCAAAGGACGTAAAACAACTTATGAAGAAAGAATTGAAATAGTTAAATACTGCATTGAGCACCAGAACAACTATGCAGAGACTGCACAAAAATATCAGGTATCTTACCAGCAGGTATATTCCTGGGCTACCAAGTATGAGAAAAACGCTGTTGAAGCTCTTCTGGACAAGCGTGGAAAAAGAAAGACAGAAACTGAAATGTCAGAACTTGAGAAGTTAAAAGCACAGAATAAACTTCTTGAAGCTGAAAACAGAAGAAAGCAGATGAAGATAGATTTCCTAAAAAAACTCGACGAGGTAGAAAGACCAACTATTAAAAGTCAACAGGTAAATAAAATTTTTTTGAATATCATATGTAAATTTATGTATCACAAAAAGACCTGTTCTCACAAGCCTAAAAGCATATGAGATTAAATGCTACTGCCTGATTTCATATGGAGTATTTTTTTTAATACTGCATGAATGGTATGGCATAGCTTTCTAGCAACTGCTCCGACAGCTACTTTATGATGTTTGCCAACTGCACGTTTTTGTTGATAGTAAGTAGTAAATATAGGGTCATTGTAAGAAGCAATAAAAGCAGCCTGAAAAAGGGCTTTCCTAAGAAAAGGTGAACCTCTTTTACTCATTTTGTTACTTGTAGCTTCATATTCGCCGGACTGTGATATTTCAGCATCGATACCGGCATAGGCAACAAGCTTTGCTCCACTACTGAAACGGTTTATGTCACCGATTTCTCCAAGAATGGTAGCAGCGATTGCATCGCCAATACCAGGGATTGTAGTAATGGGAGAATTGATTGCCTTTCTTTTTAAGTCGCCAATGGAGCTGACTAAGTAATTGCGAAAACGTGTAAGATTGCGTAAAGACATCGTATCCTCGTCAGCGAGAGATGTTTCAAGAAACTCACCATAACGGATAAAGTAAGCAATTAAAACAGAGTCAATAATGTCTGTCTTACGTTTACGGATTTCAGTTCCTTTTCTCCAACCATCGGTTTGTATGGGGTTGATGACGTGAATCACAAATCTCTGTTCTGCAAGAAAGGAATAAAGAGAAAGCCAATAATGACCAGTAGCTTCCATACCAATTTCTAATTCTGATTGAAAAGGCTGTATTTTTTCCATAAGACCTGCAGCCCCATCAGAAGTATTGGAAAAGGAATAAGCCTTGAAGATAACCTTCTTATTGCATATACGAGGTATCCCGATAGGGTCAACATCCAACTTATTCGTAAACTGTTTATCAGACAGAGGCATCAGTCTTTCGATTACGAGGTCATAAAGTATGCTTCAAGGAGGAGCCGATGACACTCTATC
>DPSW01000181.1 GCA_003527145.1 Clostridiaceae bacterium
AGCTGATCATATGACATATTGATCGGAATATTTATTATTGGAAAATTGTTTTTATCAGCATATTCCAGAACCCTTTGAGGTATTTCATCTATGTATCTGCCCAATTTGATTCCCAGCGCCGATACCTTTTTATCAATAAGCATTTGCACAAGGCTGTCGGTTGTAATATCATTCTTCTTTAAAGAATATCCCATAGTAATAATCATGCTGTTTTCTTTTGCCCAAAAAGCACCGTCAGGCACTTCCATAATCTCAACTTTTTTAATTTCTTTATCAAGACCGTTTTTGCCTACGATAAGCTTACAATTCCTGAAATCATCATTTAAATCAAATAGATCCTTGACTATCATTTTCTAAACCCTTTCAAAACCTGTATTTGACAAATTGTTTTTTCACACAAGGTTGATTTGTAGCAAAAGAGTTTCGCTATAACATAAATACAAAATTTATTTGTGCTTTTATTTTAAAATATTGAATTGTTGTCAAAACAATATGGGGTTTATCATAACATAGTTTATAAAATTTCTTAAAACTTCAGCCTTTCAAGAGCTTTTTTAACCGCTGAAAGGCACGAAAAACTCACGAAAAAACACAAAAGGCAATCAATCACTGCATTCAGAATGACAGGCTTCGATCATAACATAAAAACTGAGAAACCGTGATTTTCAGTGCAATTAAATGTAATTCCGTGGTTTTCCTCTTTCCAGACAAGTTATGCTTGCCTTACCTTATCAACTGCTTCCTTATGATCTCAACAAATTCATCATTTGTTTTTGTTCTTTGCATCAGAGTGATGATAGAGTCTGTTGCTTCTGCATTATTGCCGCTGCTGAGCGTTCTCCTCATATTCAACACACCCTCATATTCTCTGGCAGTGAGAAGATCTTCTTCTCTTCTTGTGCCTGACTTGTTCATATCTATAGCCGGGAATATTCTCTTCTCAGACAATCTCCTGTCAAGATGTATTTCCATATTTCCTGTACCTTTGAATTCTTCAAATATTACATCATCCATCCTGCTGCCGGTATCAACCAGAGCTGTTGCAAGTATGGTGAGGCTGCCGCCTTCCTCTATGTTTCTTGCTGCTCCGAAAAACTTCTTAGGCTTATAAAGCGCTCCCGGATCCAAACCACCGGACAATGTTCTGCCCGTGGGTGCAATAGTAAGGTTATATGCTCTGGCAAGCCTTGTTATGCTGTCCAATAGAACTACTACGTCCTTTTTCTGCTCCACCAGTCTTTTGGCTCGCTCTAAAACGATCTCAGCCACCTTACAGTGGTGATCAGGCATTTCATCAAAGGTGGAATAAATGACATCACCTTTGATAGACCTCTTCATATCTGTAACCTCTTCCGGTCTTTCATCTATCAGAAGCACAATCAATTCAATATTTGGATAATTTGTAGTGATACTGTTGGCGATTTTTTTCAAAAGAATTGTCTTTCCTGCTTTAGGTGGGGAAACAATCATTCCTCTTTGACCCTTTCCAATAGGTGCCAACAAATCGATCAGTCTTGTAGAAAGGTCGCTTGGCTCACATTCCATAGCTAACTTCTCTTTAGGGTATATGGGAGTCAAATCTTCAAAATCAGGCCTTCTTATCACCGTTTCCGGGTTATCTCCATTAACTCCCTGCACATATAGCAGGGCCTGAAATTTCTCGCCTTCTTTGGCTGCTCTGGTTATACCAGTAACCCGATCCCCTGTTCTCAGGTTAAATCTTCGTATTTGTGATGGTGAAATATATATATCTCTATCTCCTGACTGATAGTTGTCAGATCTTAAAAAGCCAAAGCCTTCGGTATGGACTTCCAATATTCCGTCTGCCCTTCCGCCTTTTTCTACATCCTTGGATTCGAAGAACTTTCTTTCCTCTTCGTTTAGAGGCCTATCTTCTTCCTGCAAGCTTTTTTCGGCTTCCTGGGATTTTTCTTCTTCCACCGGCTTGATTTTTTCACTTTCCTCAGCCATATTCTCAGTCGCTTCGGGCTTGCTCTCTGCTATTTCAGTCTGTTCCGGACCTTTCTCAGCTTTTTCCGCTGTTTTGGGTATATTATGTGCCACCCTTGCAGCTTCTATCATGTTCAATATTTCTTTTACCAATTCTTCCTTCTTCAGCTTGTAATAGCTCTTTATTCCCATAGCTTTAGCCATTTCCCTGAGATCCGTTATGTTTTTTTTCATCAATTCCTCCAACTCGTCACCTCCTTTATTTGCGGCATTAGAAGCTTCTAATCTTTGATTAAGCATATTTAATATACTGAGGCTTTTTTGAAAGATTGTGGGTAGCCTCTACAAACCTTATAGTACCGGTTTTCAGCCTCATTACAACTGAATCGGTAACAGCGATATTGTTTTCCAAATATAAAACGCCCTTGAGCAGCTCTCCATCAGATATTCCCGTTGCGGCAAAGAACACATCGTCACCCTTTACCAGATCATCAAGGTGAAGGACTTTGTCGACATCACAGATCCCCATGGCCTTGCATCTTTGCCTTTCCTCTTCATTCATAGGATAAAGCCTGCCCTGGAATTCACCGCCCATGCACTTCAGCGCTGCTGCAGCTATTACGCCTTCAGGCGCGCCGCCGATGCCCATCAGGACATCTACACCGGTTTTGTCGAAGCAGGTAGCTATGGCTGCTGCTACGTCCCCATCTCTGAAAAGCTTAATACGGCTGCCAACTTTTCTTATCTCCTTAACCAGGCCTTCATGTCTTTCCCTGTCCAGCATGGTAACAGTGACTTCTTTGATATCTTTATTTAATGCTTTAGCAACATTTCTCAGGTTCTCTTCAACGGACGCGTTTATGTTTATCGAGCCTCTCGCCTTTGGCCCTACTGCGATCTTGTCCATATACATATCGGGAGCATGCAGCAAGCATCCCCTCTCTGCAATGGCTATGACAGATATGGCGTTGGGAAGGCCTTTTGCCACTGAGTTTGTACCATCCAATGGATCAACAGCTATATCTACCTTTACAGCCTCAGAACCTCTTCTTCCCAGCTCTTCTCCTATGTAAAGCATTGGAGCTTCATCCATCTCACCTTCTCCAATAACTACCACACCATCGATATTGAGTGTATCGAACATTTTTCTCATCCCATCTACTGCAGCTTGATCAGCGGCATTTTTGTCGCCTCTGCCCATCCAGCGGGCGCTGCCTAATGCTGCAATCTCAGTAACTCTGACCAGACCTAAAGCTAAATCTCTATCTATCAACAGTGAAACCTCCTTTTTTTAATAATATTAAGATTCTTTCCTACAGCCATAATGCTGAGTAAAGAATTCATAGCAGATTTAGTAATAACCCCAAGGGTTACAGGGGGCACCGGCGCCGCTCCCTAATACATCACCATATTTAATTATCGCTTGCTGAATTTATCCCAATCGGCTAAGAATTTGTTTATACCTATATCTGTGAGAGGATGCGAAATCATCTTCTTGATTACATCGAAAGGTACTGTGCTGATGTGAGCTCCTGCCAAAGCCGCTTCTGTGACATGCATCGGATGCCTTATGCTGGCAGCTATTATTTCACAATCCATATGATATATATCAAAAACCAAAGCAATATCCCGTATTATATCCATGCCGCTTTGCCCCACGTCATCCACTCTCCCTGCAAAGGGGCTTACATAGGAAGCTCCTGCCTTAGCAGCCAATAGGGCTTGATTTACAGAAAAAATCAGGGTGACATTGGTTTTTATTCCCTTATCCCTAAGTATCTTTACAGCTTTTAAGCCTTCTTCACACATTGGTATTTTGATTACAATATTCTTGTGTATCTTTGAAAGTACGATGGCTTCAGGAACCATTTCCTCTGCTTTCATGCTGATGACTTCAGCGCTTATAGGTCCATCCACAATTTCGGCTATTTCAGTCACTACCTGCTTGAAGTCTCTGCCTTCCTTTGCTATAAGGGAAGGATTTGTAGTTACACCGCATATTACACCCATTTCATTCGCTCTCTTGATTTCCTCAACATTAGCGGTATCAATAAAAAGCTTCATTTAAATTACCTCCGAATTTAATAGAACTCAGAATTCAGGATCTTGTGCCGCAAGTCTGGGGTCTTTTTTGGAAACATAGAAATGCCCTAGCTGCTGCTCAATAACTCGATAAGCTCTTGCATATCCTTCTTTCGCTTTGCCGTCAAGCTCCTGATAAGGGCTCGGCCGCCTATAAAGGCTATATCGCAGGAGCTGGACGGGCAATTTAATATCTTTACCTTTTCCCAAGGCATCGACTTCCATGTAAATACAAAAGAATGCTCCTTGTCACATATAAGGCAAGGGATATAAACATGGAAGGTTTTGGAGTCATGGCTCTTTACTGTCATTAGCACTTCTCCGCATTCGCATTTTATACAGCTTCCTCCCGCATTTTTCATTTCAAAAAAGCTCATATCACCCAGGAAAAATCTACCGCATTTTCTGCACCTCAAAGAAGCGCTGATGTTTGTATCAAATACCATTCCATATCCCCCCTTCCTTATAATTTCTACATCAAATCCAGATATCCTTCTGCTATTTTACTAATCCCAAAATCTGCCTTGCTTCATCAGGCCCAGCCACTTCTCTGCCGCATTCCTTGGCAATTCTCGCAATCCTTGCTACCAGTTGAGCATTGGACTCGGCTACTACGCCTTTGGTGTAAAATATATTATCCTCAAAACCTACTCTTACATGTCCTCCCATGACAATCGCCATGACTGCCAAAGAAAGCTCAAATCTTCCTATGCCTGCCACAGTCCATGTGCTGCCCTGGGGAATGCTGTTGGCCAGGTACATGAGATCTCTGGGTTCTCCCATGATGGCCCCCGGAACTCCCATGACAAAGTCGAAATGTATAGGCGTTTTCAAAAGTCCCTTTTTTACCATTCTAAGAGCATTGTCTATCATTCCTCTTTCGAATATCTCTATCTCAGGCTTTACACCGTTTTCCATCATCACCTTTGCAAAACTTTCCATGTATTCTTGGGTATTCATAAATACATCCGGACCGAAGTTGCAGGTGCCGGCTGTCAAGGATGCCATCTCCGGCTTTAAAAGCGCAGGCTGTATTCTTTCCTCAGCAGTATGCCATACAGCGCCGCCAGTGGACGGTTGAAATATGATATTGCATTTGGCCGCAATCTTTTCTTTGATTTCTCTGTAGACCTCTATATCCTGAGTCGGGGTTCCGTCAGGCTTCCTCGCATGTACATGCACTAGAGAAGCCCCTGCTTGGTAAGCCTCATAAGCAGCTTCTGCAATCTCATCGGGTGTGATAGGCAAATTAGGCTGTTGCTCTCTGGTAACCTCAGCTCCCGTTAAAGCAGCTGTTATTATTAGTTTATCCATTTATTCTACCTCCTATAACATAAAAAGTCGAATGTATTATAGACTATTTCCTTTGCTTGTCTTTAGGAACTACGCAAGTTCCGCTGGCTCTGCAAACGATTATGGGGG
>DPSW01000030.1:0-4221 GCA_003527145.1 Clostridiaceae bacterium
TTTTGGAGGGATTTATGTGAAAAATATAGATAAGCAGTGCAATGAGATCTGTTCATGGCTTAGAGAGACTGTATTTGCTGCAAAAGCAAAGGGTGTGGTTTTGGGCTTATCAGGAGGCATTGACTCTGCCGTTGCCGCGGCTTTATGCAAGAGGGCCTTTCCTGAAGACACGCTGTGCTTGATTCTTNNAAGGATGAAGAGGATGCAAGATTAGCCGCTGAAAAGCTGGAATTAAGGCTCGAAAGAGTTTTATTAGACCCTGTATATGATATATTGTCAAAGTCAATCGGTTCTGATCAATCTGATTCGAGGCTTTTGTTGGGTAATATTAAATCAAGGCTTCGCATGGTGACTTTGTATTATTATGCGGGGAAAAACAATTACCTGGTCGTAGGTCCTACCAACAAAAGCGAATTAACTATTGGATACTTTACCAAGCATGGAGATAGCGGTGTAGATATAATGCCTATTGCCGACTTTGTAAAAAGCGAAATATATGAGCTGGCGAAATATTTAGGCGTTCCTGATGAGCTTATCTATAAAGCTCCTACTGCGGGCTTATGGAAGAATCAAACTGATGAAGATGAGATGAAAATGAGCTATAAAGAGCTTGATGATTATATTGCAAATGGCGAAGCTGATGCTTCTATCAAAAATAGAGTGGATGCAATGCATAATGCAAGTAAACATAAGAGAAACATGCCCAAGATGTACAAAAGGGCGAGTGTTTAACGTTTACACATCTAGTTTAGATATGGTAGGATTATTTTTGTGAATTCATGAGAGGAGGATTTTTATGTCAGGTCATTCAAAATGGGCGAATATTAAGCATAAAAAAGGTAAAGCAGATGCAGCGAGAGGAAAAATATTTACCAAACTGGGAAAGGAAATATCTATAGCGGCGAAAGCCGGGGCTGATCCTGATAGTAATGGTAAACTGCGTGATGTTATAGCAAAAGCAAAAAGTTGTAATATGCCCAATGATACAATAAATAGGGCAATAAAACGCGGCTCGGGTGAATTAGGCGATGTGAACTATGAAGAGATAATTTATGAAGGCTATGCCTCTGGAGGAGTAGCTGTAATTGTAAATACTCTAACAGAAAATAGAAATAGAACCGCAGGCGATGTAAGGCATATATTTGATAAAAATGGAGGCAGTATGGGAAATGCCGGTTGTGTAGGCTGGATGTTCGATAAAAAAGGCCTTATAATTGTAGAGAGGTCAGATAGTATTGATGAAGAAGAACTGATGATGAAAGCATTAGAAGCCGGCGCAGAGGATTTTTCGGCAGAAGAAGATTCCTATGAGATAATAACTGATCCTGCAGCCTTTTCCGATGTAAGGCTGCAGCTCGAAAAGGAAGGGGTACCCATGGTATCTGCAGAAGTGACTATGATCCCTCAGAATATTGTATCTGTTACTGATGCAGAAGATGCTAAAAAGATTAACAAGATGCTTGACATGTTCGACGACAACGACGACGTGCAGGACGTTTACCATAATGCTGAGCTGCCTGATGAGGAGTAGATAATAGCTTTTTAATGTATAAAATATAAAATTATGGCAATAATAACCTCCATAATAGTATGGAGGTTATACTTATGTTTGAAGATAAAAGAAAAGGGAAGAAAAAGTTTATCGTATTTATAATGGGACTAATGCTTTTTATTGCTTTTTCCATAAGCTACTATATAAACATGGGCACAGAAAATGAAGCAAATAGCTTTAATAAAATCAATGAAAACTTGAAAGTTCCAGAAAGTTTAAAAAACTTTACTAAGGTTGATGTTGATAATGTCATAAATGCAAACGAGATTGCAATTGAAGAAGATTTTGTACTGAATGAGCATCATAAAATCAATTATGTTACATCATTTACGATATGTGGTCATAAAATTGAGAAAACAATAAATTTGCCACCTGCATTTACAGGATTGAGCGAAGAAGAATTTATGAAGAATAATACCGGCTGGAGCCTGGCAGGTATAGATGAAGATTTTATCACTCTGACCAAGGATATTGAGACTTATTGTCCCAGGCATTTCATTATTGGCATAGAAGGTGAATATATAGCTATTTATGTCTACAATGATAATGGTGAAAAAATATTGAAAGAAAAGACAGATATTATTATTGATACACTAACGCCTGAAGACCAGATAATGCTGCAAAGCGGTATAGTTGCAGATACCGAGGATGACATGGAACAGAAATTGGAAGGATTTAGCAATTAATAGTAGGCAAAGTTAATTTGCTTACAGCTNNTTTCAGAAAAAGGTTATAGTATTCATAACGAATATATGTTTGGATTGGATGTGTTTTGCTTGATAATTATGGGCATTGACCCTGGAATAGCGATATTAGGTTATGGAATACTGGACCTGGAAGGCAATAAATATAAAATAATAGATTACGGAGCTTTGACCACAGAATCCGATGTACCAATGCCTGATCGCCTTACTTGTCTATATAACGGATTGAGCTTACTGTTAAATAAATATAAACCTGATGCCTATGCTATAGAAGAATTGTTTTTTAACAAGAACATAAAGACTGCTCTTACAGTAGGACATGCCAGGGGGATAGCTATATTGGCCGCCTCTATTTCGGGCATACCAATTTTTGAATACACCCCTTTGCAGGTAAAACAAGCAATAGTAGGTTATGGAAGAGCTGATAAGAAACAAATACAGCAAATGGTTAAAATGCTTTTGCGTTTGAATGAAACGCCAAAACCTGATGATGTAGCCGATGCACTTGCTGTAGCAATATGTCACGGCAATTCCTCAAGGTTTTCTAGTTTATTTAAGTTATAAAGGAGCAAAAAAATGTTTGATTATTTAAACGCTATTATAGCAGAGACAAAAGAAGATCATGTGGTAATCGATATTGGCGGTATAGGATATAAAATATTTTCTTCTGCCAATACTATTTCGGATTTAAGAGTAGCAAATAAAACAAAAGTATATACCCATATGCATGTCAAAGAAGATGATTTGATACTATACGGTTTTTCCAGCAGAAATGAACTGGATATATTCAAGCTTCTTATATCTGTATCGGGAATAGGACCTAAGGCTGCGCTATCATTATTGTCCTGCCTAAAGCCTAATGAGTTGGTTTTAGCCTTAGGCACTCAAAATATTAAAGCTCTGACTCAAGCTCCGGGCATTGGCAAGAAGACTGCAGAGAGGATATTGCTGGAGCTCAGGGATAAAATAAATATTGATTCAGAAATTCTAATGAATGTAAATGATGAGAAGGGTAATAATATGCCGGAGGTAATAGATGCATTGATGTCCTTAGGCTACAGCTATAATGAGGCATCATTGGCATTCTCCAAAATAGAGGACAAGGAAAAGCCTATAGATAATCTGATCAAAGAGGCATTAAAACAACTCTCAAGAGTTTAAACGGGGGTAAAGATGGAAGAAAGATTAATAACTGCTGATATAATGAATGAAGATAATGAAAATGAAATGAATCTGAGACCTAAATTTTTGGATGAATACATAGGACAGACAGCAGTTAAAGAAAAGATGAGTATTTTTATTGAAGCGGCAAGAAAACGGAATGAATCCTTAGATCATGTTCTGCTGTATGGCCCGCCAGGGCTAGGAAAGACTACTCTGGCCAATATCATAGCTAATGAATTGGGCTCCAATATTCGGGTTACTTCTGGACCTGCCATAGAAAAGCCTGGNNCATATTGACCAATCTCAACAATAACGATGTGCTTTTTATTGATGAAATTCACAGGTTAAACAGAAGTGTGGAGGAAATATTATATCCTGCAATGGAGGATTATGCTATCGATATTATAATCGGCAAAGGTCCCAGTGCAAGGTCCATAAGACTTGATATACCCAGCTTTACTTTGATAGGGGCTACAACCAGGGCTGGCATGCTTTCTGCTCCGCTGAGAGACAGATTTGGGGTTATATGCAGGCTTGATTATTATAATAATAAAGAATTATATGAAATCGTATATAGATCGGCGAATCTTCTTAGGATACACATTGAAGAGGATGGAGCGGAAGAAATTGCAAGAAGATCGAGAGGTACACCAAGAATAGCAAACAGGCTGCTAAGGCGTGTGAGGGACTTTGCTCAGGTAAAAGCTGACGGCAGAATAACAAGAGATGTAGCGGATGAGGCACTCAAGCTTCTTGAAGTCGATCATATAGGTTTAGACAATATTGATCGCAAGATGCTTC
>DPSW01000030.1:4226-6777 GCA_003527145.1 Clostridiaceae bacterium
GAGCCATATTTGCTGCAAATCGGTTTCCTTAATAGGACACCCAGAGGCAGAATGGTAACTCATTTAGTATATAAGCATTTTAATATTGCAGAGTAAAAAATCTTAGGCTATAAAGCCATAACCGAAAGCAAAAAAATTGATATGGGTTATTAAAATTTTTGAAGGATATGTTTAGCTTTTGTAGAACTATAATTAAGTAAAAAATTTAGGAAGGTATATAATATGCAGAGACATTATAAGAGTTTATACATAGTTTATATAGCTTTAGTTTTAACATTAACGTTTATATCACCGNNCCGGTAAATGCATCACCCATTATTCCCGAAAGGGTTAAAGTAGGCTTGAATTATAATTCTGCAAGCAGTGAGATGGTCATAAGCTGCAATTCTCCTGCTGTTGTTAACTCTTTGAATGGTGAAGACAGATCTGCTTTATTAAATGTTTCAAAGCCTTCAAAGTTGTCTTTCAGAACAGATGGCTATTACAATATCATTGATAGAGAAATAAAAAAAATTCAATATATAAAGGCGGTCAAATANNAAATACCAGGGAGACATTATTGGGCCTTACCATATACAAATTGGCGAAGCTTTCGCTGATTATGATACTGCAGAGAAATTATTGAAAAATATAAAGACAAAGCTGCCGAATTCATTTTTGGCTTACGATGGAGTATGGAGTGTATGGACTGGTTTATTTTTGGACGAGAAACAATGCGTGGATCAAATAAATATTTATAAAGACGAAAACAATTCTTACACATATAAACCGGTGGAGCCTGATCAAAGAAGAATACAAATAGCAGATGTGAATAATAATGATGTGATGCTCATATATAAGACCCAGCAGGTAGAGATAAAATCTTCAGAAAGTATGAAGAATACAAATCCGTTAGAGATCAATGGAGTTAAATATAGAGGAAATATATTGCTAAAAACCCAAGATGACGGCAGCATCTTCGCTATTAATGATGTTGCCTTTGATGAATACTTGTATAGCGTAGTAGGAAGCGAAGCAAATCCTGCCTGGCCTATTGAGGCATTAAAAGCTCAAGCGGTTGCAGCCAGAAATTATGCTGTTATCAATTTAGGGAAACATAACAAAGATGGTTATGATTTATGCAGCACCACCCATTGCCAGGCTNNAGAGCAGTAGCTCAAACGAAGAATAAATTGGTGTTTTACGGTGATGAAGTGGCAACTACTTTCTATCATTCGAGCAGCGGAGGCCATACTGAGAGCTCAGAAAATATATGGAGCGAAGAAATACCCTATTTAAGAGGTGTTGACGATTCATTTTCCATTGGGAGCCCCAATGACTCATGGACCCATGCATTGGACAGAAAAGCAATGCAGCAGAAATTGGTAGAAAATAATATGGATATCGGAGATATANNGAAGAGCAAAAAAGGTTGAAATTACCGGCTCAAAAAGTGCTGTTATATTGGAGAAAGAGAAAATTAGGACTATTTTTGGCACATCAAATATAAAAAGTATATGGTATGAAATCAAGACAGATTCCGATGTGAATATTTATGATACAAATAGTAATAGCATAAGAGTAAAAAGACCACAGGGATTGCATATAATATCTGCGTCTGGACAGGCCACTATAGAACCGTCAAGTAAAAAAATTAGTATAAAAGGATTGTTTGATGTTCAACAATATAATATAATGCCGCAAACCTATATTTTAAACGGCAAGGGCTGGGGCCATGGAGTAGGTATGAGCCAGTACGGTGCAAAGGGTATGGCTGACAGCGGATACAGCTTTATAGAAATATTAGAGCATTATTATACTGGAACAAAAGTGAAGTAGGGAGAATAGCATGAATACATCGGACTTTTATTATGATTTGCCCCAGGAGTTGATAGCTCAGGATCCTATTTATCCTAGAGATATGTCAAGACTGTTGGTATTACACAAGGAAACCGGCAATATAGAGCACAAAACCTTTAGAGATATTTTGAATTATTTAAACCCGGGAGATTGCCTGGTGCTTAATAATACAAAAGTGATCCCTGCCAGGCTGTACGGCATAAAAGAAGGAACACANNCTGCTGACCAGAAAACCCAATGATATTTGGGAAGTAATGCTCAGACCAGGGAAAAAGGCAAAACCGGGATCCAGATTTATATTCGGAGGAGGTGAATTGGTTGCCGAGGTTATGGAAATAGTCGAAGGCGGCAACCGGCTTGTAAAATTTAGCTATGAAGGTGTGTTTGAAAATATACTGGATAGATTAGGCAATATGCCTTTGCCTCCGTATATTAAGAAAGAGCTGAAAGATAAAGAGCGATATCAGACAGTTTATTCAAAACATGAAGGATCCGCTGCGGCCCCTACCGCGGGATTGCATTTTACAGATGACTTGCTGGAGGAAATCGAAAAAAAGGGGGTGAAATTAGCTTATATAACACTTCATGTTGGATTAGGCACATTCAGACCTGTTAAAGTAACTAACATAGAAGAACACAAAATGCATTCGGAATACTATGATATAAGCCGTGAGAGTGCTGATATGATCAATTCTTCAAAAGAGAAAGGGAA